>JAUSIH010000090.1 GCA_030648205.1 Dehalococcoidia bacterium
CCACCACGCCCGGCTTGCCGCCGCCGACATTAATCATGAGCAGGCGCATCGCCCGACCGATGACCGCGTTCGCCCGCTTGCTTGGCCCCATGCAGCCCGGCCCGCTGTTAATGTCAAGCTCTTTGGCTATCGGCCCGTTCACGATGAACAGGGGCGCGACCGGATTGGTCGTCGTCTGAACGGCGAACAAGTTAAAGTCCTTCTCGATGATCGCTTCAGTCGCGGCGATCAGCACCGGCATGTGCTGGGGCAGGCACCCCGCCATCACGCCGTTGATGGCGATCTTCTCCACCGTCGCCTCCGCATACACGGGGGCGAGCTGCCCCAACAACTCGCCCGGCGCGCGGTCGGTGTACTCCAACATGCGGAGCACGCGCTCCTCGGTGGGACACACGATGGGCAAACCCTCGGTCCAGCCCTTCTGATAGTAGTAGTCGTTAATGGCCTGCGGGTCATCGGAGACCTCAACCCGCTTGGACACGATCCTGGCGGTTGCCATAGCACCTCCTTTTCCATGCGAAAGGGCCGGATGCGCAACATCCAGCCCTTTCGTGACTTATGTCAAAGACTAGCTAGCGAGTGGGCGTCCGTGCGGGGTGACGTGCGGACTGCTCCAAATTGGCGACGATTTGCTCGGCGACTTTCGGCGCCTGCGAGGTGTCAAAGGGCCAGGGCACCACAATCAGAGGCATCTTGTCCAGCCCCTTGGCCTTGGACGTGACCCGGGCCAGGGACTCGAAGGGCTGGGAGCACATGCTGATGACCGATGCCCCCCGCTTGGCCAGCTCAACACCGTCGTGGATACACCACGGCGTGCAAGAGCCTCAGACCCCTATCCCGTTGACGACCAGGTCGCATTTCTGCGCCATGCTGTTCAGGGTGTCTTCCGACGCGCCCTGGCTGTTCTTGGAACGAAACTTCTCGCCCCAGACCACGTCCTTGATCTGGTAGCGCTGCTTCAATATCTTCAGCACCTCTTTGTACAGCGCGTCAATGCGAAGGAACTGGCCCGCGCCGTCGCCGTTGAGAAAGCCGATGACCTTGCCGTTCAAGTCCGACGGCAGGGGATTAGGCTCACGCTGCGCGATCTTGGACTCCGCCGTGGGGTCCAGCGCCATGATGGTGTTTGCCGGCATACTCGCCTCCTCTCGGATTTCTCCGCTCGCTATCCTTTTTACCAGCCTTGCGTGTCGTTGTCAATGGCGCACCCCTGGGCGGACGGCTAGCGGTTGCCTGGACTACGCGGCGGATGTATACTTGTCACCAGACGGGTAGGCCGGACGACCGCTCCTTCGGCGCATGCCGAGGGGGAGGAAAGTCCGGGCTCCACCGGGCAGGGTGCTGGATAACGTCCAGGCGGGGAAACCCGACGGATAGCGCCACAGAAACATACCGCCTCGTGACGAACGGGGTAAGGGTGCAACGGTGCGGTAAGAGCGCACCAGCGGCCGGGCGACCGGTCGGCTAGGCAAACCCCACCCGGAGCAAGGCCGAATAGGAGGGCGAAGGGCGCCCGGCCCGCCCTCGGGTTGGCTGCTAGAGGCGGCGGGTAACCGTCGTCGGAGAAAGATGGTCGTCGCCCCGTGGGAGCGCAGGAAGAAGGCCCTGCCGTAAACTGCACTCCCGCAGGGTACAGAACCCGGCTTACAGGCCTGCCCGTCTTCTCGGCCCGCTGGACACCGCCAGGTCGCCCAGCGGGCCTTTGCTTTGATAGCCAACGTGCGCTAAACTTTGCAAATAGTCGAAAAGCGATGACGCAGCTATGGCAACGCCACATATTTCCTCATGGTCAGACATAGCAAGTGAGTACACGGACGCCCTTCTATTGGGAAACGGGGCAAGCCGTGCTCTTCATCAAGACTTCACATACGAGTCTTTGCTAGAAGCTGCGCGCAAAATCGGCAAGATCCCTCGGGAAGTCGAGCAAATTTTCAAGAATTTGGACACAACTGATTTTGAATTGGTGCAGAGTATGCTCTCGCACGCACGTCGAATCAACCACGCCCTAGAGATTGAGGATCAAGGCAAGATAGCTGCTATTTACGAGGATATCCGGCAGGCTCTAATCGCAGCGGTCAACAGCGTACACGTTCCTTACCCTGCGGTAGTGGATCATTTGCAACCCATTGCAGAGTTCATGCGCCATTTCAAATTTGTCATTAGCTTGAATTATGATCTAATAGTCTATTGGGCCATGTTGTGGGCTAACGACCACCCGAAGAAAACTGACATGTTCAAAGACTGTTTTATAGCGGGCGAATTCGATCACGACTGGAAAAAGTACATTGAGTCTATCAAGGGGGCTAAGAGTTCTACTCTGGTGTTTTATCCACATGGAAATCTAGCGCTGGCAAGTGAAAGTACTACGGGAAATGAAACCAAGGTTGCCAAAGGGAATGATATGAATCTATTAGCTAGTATCACGAAGACTTGGAAGGAGCGCGACGCAATCCCCTTGTTCGTAAGCGAAGGGGAATCGCGGCAAAAACTTCGAGCTATTATGCGTAGCCCCTACCTAAGCACGGTATACGCTTCGGTTCTACCAAATACCGGATCTACGATTGTCATTTACGGGTGTTCACTCGGCGACCAAGATGAGCACATTGTCAATCGCCTCTGCGTCAATAGAGCCAAAATCGCTATTTCTATCCACGGTTACGCCACCAAACCTTCCTGGGATTTGAACAAGTCCTGTGCCATCTTTGAGGCGAAAGTCAGAAAAGTCAACCAAAGCGCGGATTTGATTTTCTTCGATTCTGAGAGTCCTGGATGCTGGCCGCATACTCAACCAACCAAGTAGATACCCTTTCGTTCGCCTAACCATTGACCGCTTCCGTTCGCGGCGCTATACTCGGTCGGTTATCGGAGTCATTCACCGGCCGAACACAACCACATGCCGAAGAAGACTATAACGCACAAGTCCGCCACAGCCCAGCAGCCGCCGGCTGACCTCTCGCCGGAGGCCATCCAGAAGGCGCTCGCCACCCGTACGTTCGGGCGGCGGCTGCACTTCCAGGAGACCATGAACTCCACCCAGGACGAAGCCCACCACCTGGCCTTCCTGGACGCGCCGGAGGGCACCCTGGTCCTGGCCGAGTCCCAGACCGCGGGCAGGGGACGCTTCCAGCGCGCGTGGATATCGGACCCCGGCGGCAGCCTGACCTTCTCGCTCATTCTCAAGCCCAAGCTCGCAGACCTGCCCAAGCTCAACATGCTGGCGTGCCTGGCCGTCCTCTTCAGCATCCGCAGGTACACCGGCCTCCCGGCCAAGATCAAGTGGCCCAACGATATCCTCATCCGTGGCAAAAAGGTCTGCGGCATCCTGATAGACAGCCAGATGCGCCTGGACGAGGTGGAGTACGCCATCGTCGGCGTTGGCCTGAACGTGAACGTGGATATGAAGAAGTACGGGGACGTCCCTTCGGCCACCAGTATCTCCAACGAACTGGGCCGCCGCGTCTCGCGCCCTGAACTGCTCGCCCACATCATGGGAGACATGGAGCGCCTTTACGAGAGCCTCCAGAAATGGGACTCCATCCACGATATCTGGGCGCTGTTCCTGGACACCCTGGGCCACGATGTCGCCGTGCGATGGGGCGATACCGTCGAGCGAGGGCGCGCCGAGTCAGTGGACCAGGACGGCAACCTGATGCTGCGCCGCCCGGACGGCTCGCTCGTGCGCGTCGTCGCGGGTGAAGTCACCCTGCGCGCCTAGCGCGCACCCCCACCGGGGAGACAGATGTGAGCATACAGCACGGCCCCACGCAACGGCTCGCCTTCCTGGCCGACGCCAGCGTGCCGGAATTGGTCATCCAGGCGTTGCAGACCAAGGGCATGGACGTGGCCCGTGAAGGCCGCGACGAGTGGGACGTACAGGTCCCCATCAAAGGCCTGGACGAGCGCCGCGCCGCCGTGATGCTGGCGGGCGATCGCGTCTTCCTCACCACCGACCGCCGCCGACTGCGGGGCAGGCATATCCCCAGCCAGCACGGGGGCGTGGTGACCATCATCGGCATGGAGGGCGAGCCTGAACGCGTAGCCGAAACAGTTGCGCGGTTCCTGAAAGCGCTGCGGGGCGCCGGTCGGGGCTACACCCGTCTCCGCGACCGGCGCTTCGTGTGGGCCGAGGACCGTCTGGTTGAGATGCTTCCGGACGGCGCGAAGAGGGTCTGGTCCCGGGCCAGATAGCCCCGCCCATCCACCCTGGAGACCGCGGCGTCTTTTGTGAGGCCACCATGAACGTGGAGCAGATCACCAGGCTTATCTCCCTGAGCGAGCTCTTCTACGGGCTGCGGGAGAGCCTGCTGTGCCAGCTCGCACGGGCGGCGGTCGTGCAGGAAGTGCCCGCCGATACCGTGATCATCAGACGGGAGGAATCCACGGCGGGGCTGGGCCTTCTGCTGACAGGCGAGCTCTCCTACAGCGCCCTGGTCAACGGGTTGGAAATCGTGGCCCTTATGCTAGGCCCCGGGTCATGGATTGGCCTGGGCGCGCTGTTTGAGCATCGCCCGAGCGGCAGCCAGATTCGGACAATGACTCCCAGCACTTTATTGTGGCTGGACGCGAAGGATGTCCTGCGACTGCTCGCCGAAGCGCCTGAAGACGCTCAGATTGTCCTTGCGCGGGCGCGCGCCCAGTTTGACGAGCGCCTGGAGGCCATCAATAAGGGTATCGAGGCGGCGAAATAGGACGGGCGGGGCGTAGCAGGCTTACCGGCTGCCTTCCTCTCCTCCCCACACGTCCGTCCAGTCCCACGCCAGGTGCGGGTATCGGGCCGCCAGCAGAGGCATATGCTCAGTGGTCAGCAGCGGCAGCGCCGTCGGCGCGAGCGCCCGCAGGGCGGCGACGCGCTCCGCCGAGCCTTCGGCAGTCAGCCCGGCAAGGGTGGCGGCGCCCACGTTTTTCCCCTGCGCCAGCACACGGAATCCGCCCAGGCCGTCGGGCCGCAGCAGGTCCCGCAGGGCCAGCATGTTAGCGTCACGTTCCCGCTGGGGCAGGCCTTGCCTCCTGGCCGCCTCCATGACACCCTGCATCCCCAGGTTGAGGAGAAAGGCCCGCTGGCTCGTCAGCCCCAGCGCACGCAGCCCATGGGCCTCTCCCGCGGCGGCCAGCGCCGAAAAGTCCACGTGGGCGGTGATGTCCTGCTCTCCCATGCGCTGGTACGGGCTGCCCGCGGGGGCGTGCTTGTAGTAGCAGGCCAGCGTCCCCTGCAGCCGCTCCGCGCCGTACAGCCGCTCCGCCACGTCGCCGTAGTCAACGGTCAACACGAAGCCCCGCGTCAGGGCCGACGCCACGCTCCGCGACCAGGCCTCCAGCCCCAGGCAGACCTCCGCCCGCTGCCCCTCCTGTAGCGTTATGCCCAGTCGCGCGAAACGCTCCTCCAGCGCGGGCGTGGACGGCCCGCCAAGCTCCTCGACGAAGCGTCCCTCCGCGTCCAGCGCGACGTACACGTCCTGAAGCCGACCGCCCACCCACGCAACCCGGTGCACGGGGAATGCGTCCACCAGCTCGTTGGCGAGGATGCAGCCCTCCACGTTCCGGACGGGCAGTCCCTCGCCGAGCACCCAGTGTGGCGCGCTGTCCGCCGCGCGCATGGCGGGAGGGCGACGCTCGATGGCGACGTAGCGCAGGGCGCGGCGGAAGTCCGGTGACAAATGTTCAGCATGGGCGAGCACGTCCCGCGCGAGGCGGCCATTCCCCGCCCCCGGCTCCACGATGTGGAATACGCGAGGAGAGTCCAGCAGCCGCCACATCTCTTCCATCTGCCGCGCAATGAGCGCGCCGAAGGCGGGGTGGGCTACCGGGGAGGTGTAGAAGTCGCCTATGGGGCCAACAGGCTCGCCCGAGGTGTAGTAGCCGCCCGCCGGGTCGTAGAGGGCGATCGCCATGAAGTCAGCGAACGTGATGCGCCCTCTCTCGCGGAGGCGCGCCCTGACCGCCTGCTCCAGTGCTGCTGTCATCGTCGTTAAGCAAAGTCGCCGAGGGTGGTCTCCCCCGGCGACATTGTAACCGAAGTGTGGGCGGGCGTTACAGGGCGCCCACCTTAGGGGAAACCCCGGCGCTCCGCTTCTCAATGGGCACGTACTCCAGGTCCATAGGACCCACGTACTTGAGCAGCGGGCGGATGAGCACGTTATTATGCCACTGCTCCATGAACTGCGCGGTCCAGCCGGGGACACGGCCCATGGCGAAGATGGAGATGAAGACGTCCTCCGGGACACCCATCAGATAATAGACTGACCCGGCGTAGAAGTCCACGTTGACAAAGATACCCTTGGCGCGGTAGGGGGCCATCACCTTCTCCTCCAGGTGCAGGAGGAGCTTGAACCACTGGGGTTGCCCCTTTCTCTCGCCAAGCCAGCGGGAGCGCTCGCGCAGGTGCCGCGCCCGCGGGTCCTCCGCCTTATAGACGCGGTGCCCAAAGCCCATGATCTTCTCGCCACGGCTGGTGAGGCTCTTGACGTAGGCCTCCGCCTTCTCCGGAGTCTCAATGTGATGGACCAGGTCCATCACAGCTTCCGCCGCGCCGCCATGCCAGGGACCCTTCAGCACGCCGATGCCTCCGACGACAGCGGAGTGCAGGTCGGAAAGGGTGGAGGCAGACTGACGGGCCGCGAAGGAGGAGGCGTTGGAGCCGTGCTCCGCGTGAAGGATGAAGTCAACGTCCAGTATTTTCGCCTCTTCCGGGTCGGGCTTTTTCCCGAACATCATGTACAGGAAGTTGGCCGCGTGGCCCAGGTCCGGCGAGGGCGGGACGGGCTGCAGGCCCTTGCGAATCCGATGATGGGCGGCGACGATGGTGGCCGCCTGGGCGGTGAGCCGGACGCCCTTGCGGAGGGTGGACTCCACAGACTTGTCCTCCGTGTCCGGGTCGTACGCCGCCAAGGCGGAGATCCCGGTGCGAAGCACATCCATGGGGTGGGCCTTTTGTGTCAGCTCTATGACTTTGATGATCTGCGGGGGGATGGCTCGGCCGGCGCGGAGTTGAGCGTCAAATGCATCGAGTTCGCCGCGGGTGGGAAGCTTACCGTGGAGGAGGAGAAACACCGTCTCTTCGAAGGTGGATTTTTCCGCTAAATCATGGATATCGTAGCCCCGGTAGAGTAACTTGCCAATACCGCCATCAATGAAACTTGACTCCGTCTTGTCCAGATAGACGTCCTTAAGCCCTGGGTGAAGCTGGATCTCTTGCATTGCTCCTCCTTGACAGCCATAACGGCTTTTTTCGTCAGGTCTCAGAGCGAGGGACTTACCGGAGCGGCCTGCTTCTCATCCGTCACCATGCCCCCTGGAACCGCCACACGTGGCCGGAACCGGTCCCATGCTAGGAATGAGCTGTGCTGCGGGGAGTTTGCACGCCTCCTCTTCGAGGAGCATCCTGAAGACCTTGATAGCAACTGGACGGCCGCCTACCGGCCCAACCCTCACACTTTAGCACTTGCGCGGACACTGGTCAAGCTTCATTGCGACGAAAGACATCCAAGGCAACAAGCGCAGCACTCTTTCCAAAGCATGCAGAGCGTGAATTACCACGCCGGTCCCGCTGCATGGCCGCCAGCCGCTTGAACACCCCCGCGCCTGTGCTAAACTGCCTCTTGCGCAGAGATTCTTCATCGGCCTTTGCGGGATCGGATTGAAACGGGCGTGATTGCACTTGTGAGTACACCTGAGCGCGTTCTTCAGGGCAAGGTCGCCGTGGTGACGGGCGGCAGCCGCGGCCTGGGCAGGGCGATGGCCGACGGGCTGTCTTCCTGACGTCCGACGCCTCAAGCTATGTGACCGGGCACACGCCGTACGTGGACGGCGGCTGGCACGCCGCTTGAGCAGCAGAGCGCATCCACGGGTGCAGCGACTTGACGCCCTGGGCGCGCTTTGATACACTTTGTGCTTCTGGAAGCAATGTGAAAATTTTAACGTTTTGCCCGCTTCGACATCCAAAAGACCCCGTTGCGGAAGGATGACATGACCGTTCATAGACAGCGTCTGCTGTGGGCCCTTGCTCCCGTTTCCATGTTCCTTCTGGCCTTGGCGCTCGCGGGCTGCGCGCCGACTCCACAGACCACCCTCCTCCCCAAGTCCGACTACGCCGCCAGAATCCAGGGCCTCTTCGAGCTAATCCTGGTAATCGCCGCCATCGTCTTCGTTGTGGTGGAAGGGTTTCTCATCTACACCGCCATCCGCTTCCGTAAACGGAAGGGCCAGGACCTACCCGCCCAGTCCCACGGGAGCCAGAAACTGGAGATTGCCTGGACATTCGCCCCTGTCGTCGTCCTAGCCATCATCACCGTGCCCACCATCAGCACCATATTCGCCACCCAGCAGCCGGCCCCCGCCGACGCTCTGGAGGTCAAGGTCATGGCGCACCAGTGGTGGTGGGAGTTCTCCTACCCCTCGCTGGGCATTGTCACCGGTAACGAGATGCACATACCCGTCGGCAAGACTACCAGCCTTGTCATGAAGTCGAACGACGTCATCCACAGCTTCTGGGTGCCGCAGCTTGCCGGCAAGCGCGACGTGTTCCCGAATCGGGAGACCCGCATCACGTTCATACCCGACGAGCCGGGGACGTACCTGGGCCAATGCGCCGAGTTCTGCGGACTCTCCCACGCCAACATGCGGTTCCGGGTTGTGGTGCACACGCCGGAGGACTTCCAGGCGTGGGTGAAGGCGCAGAAGACGCCCTCTATCGCCCCGACCACTGAGTTGGCGAAGAAGGGCCAGCAGCTCTTTTTCGCGACGCCGCCCGGCTGCACGGCCTGCCACACCATTGACGGCACGCAGGCCAAGGGGCTGGTCGGCCCGAACCTGACGCGCATCGGCGCGCGCGGCACTACCGCCGCCGGCACTCTGGAGAACACGCCGGACAACATGGCGCGGTGGCTTACAGACCCCGAGGCGGTGAAGCCCGGCTCCAAGATGCCGAACCTCCACTTGAGCGAGAGCGACATCTCGGCGCTGGTCGCTTTCCTTGAAAGCATGAAGTAGCGGACTGCGGAGACAGACATGACGACGCTAGCGGCACCCATGCGCCGGCCCGTGGCCTACACCGGCGTATGGAGCTGGATCACGACGGTGGACCACAAGAGGATAGGCATCCTCTACGGCGCCAGCGCTCTGTTCTTTCTGCTTGTGGGCGGCATAGAGGCCCTGCTGATACGCACGCAACTCGCCGTGCCGGGCAACACCCTTGTGTCCTCCGACACCTACAGCCAGCTCTTCACCATGCACGGCACCACGATGATCTTCCTGTTCGTCATGCCCCTCAGCGCCGCCTTCTTCAACTTCATGGTGCCGCTGATGATAGGCGCGCGCGACGTCGCCTTCCCCCGCCTGAATGCCCTCAGCTACTGGGTGTTCCTGTTCGGCGGCCTCTTCATGAACTCCAGCTTTTTCATGGGCGGAGCGCCCGACGCAGGCTGGTTCGGCTACGCCAACCTGACCTCTAACCAGTTCTCGCCGGGCGCGCGTATCGACTTCTGGGTGCTGGGCCTCCAAGTCCTGGGCCTCTCGTCTCTGATGGCCGCGCTCAACTTCATTGTCACCATCCTCAACCTGCGCGCCCCGGGCATGAGCATGATGCGCATGCCCCTCTTCGTCTGGATGACCCTGATAACGTCCTTCCTGCTGGTCTTCGCGCTGCCGGTGCTGACCGTGGGCCTTACCCTTCTGCTGTTCGACCGCTTCTTCGGCACGCACTTCTACATTCCCGCGGGAGGCGGCGACCCGCTGCTCTGGCAGCACCTGTTCTGGATATTCGGACATCCGGAGGTTTACATCCTCATCCTGCCCGCAATGGGCATGGTCTCCGAGGTGCTTCCCACCTTTTCGCGCAAGCCTCTGTTCGGATACCCGTTCGTCGTCTACTCCGGCATACTCATCGCGTTCCTGGGGTTCGGCGTATGGGCGCACCATATGTTCGCAGTAGGCATGGGCCCCGTGGCTGACGCCGTTTTCGCCACCACAACCATGCTCATCGCCGTCCCGACGGGCGTAAAGATATTCAACTGGATAGGCACCATGTGGGGAGGCGCATTAGACTTCAAGTCGCCCCTCTGCTTCGCCGTCGGCTTCATCGGCATGTTCATCATAGGAGGGATAAGCGGCGTCATGCACGCCTCCGTACCCCTGGACTTGCAGCAGACCGACACCTACTTCGTCGTCGCTCATCTGCATTATGTCCTGTTCGGCGGGGCCGTCTTCGGCCTGTTCGCCGGCATCTATTACTGGTTCCCCAAGATCACCGGCCGCATGCTCAACGACGCGTGGGGCAAAGTCCACTTCTGGATCATGTTCGTCGGCGCCAACCTGGCCTTCTTCCCCATGCACCTTCTGGGCCTGGACGGCATGCCGCGCCGCATCTACTCCTACGATCCAAGCATGGGCTGGAACCTGTGGAACCTGGTCTCAACCGTGGGCGCGTTCACCATCGCCCTCTCCGTGCTCATATTCGTCATCAACGCCATCACCGCTCTCCGGCGAGGGGCGCGCGCACCCAACGACCCGTGGGACGCTCAGACGCTCGAATGGTCAATTTCTTCGCCGCCGCCGGTCTATAACTTCGCCACGATTCCCGTTGTCCACAGTCGGCGCCCGTTCTGGGATGAGAAATACCCGGACGCGGCGCACGGGAAGGCCGCGCACGCGGAGCCGGAGCACCACGGCGCTATCCATATGCCCAACCCGTCCTATTTCCCCATCGTCATCGCCCTGGGCATTCTGGTGGCCGTGTCCGGCCTGATGATTCACCCCGCGGTCAGCATCCTTGGCGCCATAATCATGCTCATTGGAGTCTACGGCTGGTCGTTTGAGCCCGCCGCCTGAACACACGTCTTACAGATACGGATAGATACAGGAGGACACGGAGTTGGCAGCGTCCGCTACCGGCCACTCGATGGAACACCCGACGAGCACAGGCGTCAACCACAGGAAGCTCCTCATGTGGACGTTCCTGGGGTCGGAGTGCCTGTTCTTCGGCTCGCTGATCTCGACCTACCTGGTCAACAAGGGCAAGAGCCTAGTGGGGCCGTATCCCCACGAGCTGTTCGACATCCCGTTTACCTCCGTGAGCACCTTCGCCCTGCTCATGAGCAGCCTGATGATGGTGCTGGCGTACGCCGCCATCCAGAAGGGCAACCAGCGGGGTGTCCGTACTTGGCTTCTCGCGACAGCCTTCATGGGCCTCGTCTTCCTTGGAGGCCAGTTCTTCGAGTTCGCCTCATTCGTCCGCGAGGGCCTGACGCTTCAGACAAATCTCTTCGGCGCTTCTTTCTTCTTGCTGACAGGCTTCCACGGCGTCCACGTGACCATTGGCGTCATCTGGCTGCTTTCCCTGTGGGTAGTCGCAATACGCGGCGGGTTGACCAGGGAGAAGAGCCTGAACGTGGACCTGGCCGCTCTGTACTGGCACTTTGTGGACGTTGTCTGGATCATCATCTTCACAGTGGTCTATCTGATTCCGTAGAATATATTGAGGCGGATGGCTGGAGGGGCGCCGCCTCCTTCAGGAGATAGCTATGGAAAGCAAGGCGCAAGGACTCCCCGCTCATACCGACACATCGGAGCACAAGCACCCCGGCCCGGGCAAATACATCCTGGTGGGGGCGGCGCTGGTCATGCTCACGGTCACGGAAGTGGCCGTGTATTACATCGCGTCGCTGCGGGGCGTCCTGGTCCCGCTGCTCCTGGCGCTCTCCGCGACCAAGTTCTCCCTTGTCGTTCTCTTCTACATGCACCTCAAGTTCGACAGCCGCCTTTTCTCAGGGCTGTTCTTCGGCGGGCTGGCGCTCGCCTGCGTCTTGATGCTCTCGTTGTTGCTCCTCTTCCGAGTCTTCGTCGGCGGCTAGCAGGGCCATAGACGGGGCCTCGGTGCCCCCGCGATAGGCCAAACGGACACGTAGGGGAGAGTGGATGGTAGCGGCGCAAGTGGCGACTCCCGCCGATGTGCTGGGCATCTGGTCCTGGGACCCGGGCGTCCTGATCGGTCTCGTCCTCGCCGCCGTCCTGTACGCCGTCGGGCTGGGGCGCAGCGCCAGAGGCCGCCTCGGCCTTTTCCCGTGGTGGCGTCCCGCCTTCTTCTACGCAGGCCTGCTGGTCATCGCCGTCGCGCTGGTCTCCCCCCTGGACGCGCTGGCGCACGAGCTGTTCTCAGCCCACATGGTCCAGCACGTACTCCTCTCCACGGTGGCTCCGCCGCTGGTCCTTCTGGGCGCGCCCTTCCTGCCGCTCCTCCGCGGGCTGCCCCGCGCGCTCCGCCGGCGCGTCGTTGCGCCCCTGGCTCACAACGCGATGGTGCGGCGCACCCTGACCGCCGTCACGCAGCCCCTGGCGGCGTGGCTGTTGTACACAGGACTCTTCTGGGCGTGGCACGTCCCCGTGCTGTATGACCTGGCGGTGCGGCATACGGCTGTGCACATCCTGCAACACATGGTCTTCTTCGGAACGGTCCTGCTGTTCTGGTGGAACGTCGTGGACCCCATCCCGCTGCGCGCGCACCTGCGCCATCCGGTGCGCATCCTGTACCTTTTCGTCACCACCATCCCCAACTCGGCCCTCTCCGCGTACCTGGCCCTGTCCACCACCCCGTGGTTTGCTTCGTATTTGGACACAACGCGCGTTTGGGGCCTGGCGCCCCTGGAAGACCAGAGCCTGGGCGGCCTCATCATGTGGGTGCCCGGCGGCCTGCTGTACCTGCTGGCCATCTCCGGCGTGTTCTTCAGCATGCCGGAGGCGCGGGACGAGCGCGCGCGGGAGCAGGGCGCCTGACGGACGGCTAAACGACCAGGACGAGGCGGCTACCGTAGCTGGCGAAACGGTGCGGCGCGGGCGCGTGCCAACGGCTCGCGGTTGACCCGCCTTCCGCGAGAAGCTATACTTCCAGTGTAACCGGCAAGCGAGGAGGGTTTGGTCTTGGACTTCTCTCCGGCCATCGCCGGGCAGGGCGAGGAACACTCCGGTCCCCACGAAGCGTGTGGCGTCGTCGGCGTGTACTGTCGTGGGGCGGACGTCGCCCGCATCGCCTACTTTGGGCTGTTTGCCCTCCAACACCGCGGCCAGGAAAGCGCGGGCATCGCCACCGCTGACGGCACGAGCATGTCGGTGCACACCTCCATGGGCCTGGTGGGCCAGGCTTTCACGGAGGACATCCTGTCCCGGCTGAAGGGACATATCGCCATAGGCCACACGCGCTACTCCACCACCGGCTCCAGTCGCGCGTGCAACGCCCAGCCCTTTCTGGTGAACGGCCCGGCAGGCGACATGGCGCTGGCGCACAACGGCAACATCGTCAACGCCCAGCCCCTGCGGAGCCACCTCCAGGCGGAGGGCTGCGTCTTCAACACCACCACGGACTCCGAGGTCATCGCTCACGTATTGGCCCGCGCTCCCGGCGCAACGTGGGAGGAGCGCGTGGCCCATCTCATGCGGGAGTGCCAGGGCGCCTATTCCCTCACCGTCGCCACCAAGGACACGGTCCTGGGCATCCGCGACCCGCTGGGCGTCCGCCCTCTCTGCCTGGGCAAGCTGAACGGCGGATGGGTTATCGCGTCGGAAAGCTGCGCCCTGGACCACATCAGCGCCCAGTTCCTGCGCGAGATTGAGCCGGGCGAGGCCGTCATTATTGACTCCAACGGGCTGCGCACGTGGAAGACGTCGGAGCCGAAGCGCCGCGCCCTCTGCATCTTCGAGTACATTTACTTCGCGCGGCCGGACAGCGTCATCAATCAGAAGCTCCTCTACCCCGTCCGCGAGGCCATGGGCGCCCAACTGGCCCGCGAGTTCCCGGTCTCCGCGGACCTGGTCATCGGCGTGCCGGACTCCGCTATCGCCGCGGCCGTGGGCTACTCCCGGGAGTCGGGCATCCCCTACAGTGAAGGACTGGTGAAAAACCGCTACGTGGGCCGCACCTTCATCCAACCGGACCAGCGCCTGCGGGAGTTGGGCGTGCGACTCAAGTTCAATCCCCTGCCCGAGGTCATTCGGGACAAGCGCCTGGTGGTCGTGGACGACAGCATTGTGCGGGGGACGACGACGCCCCAAGTGGTCAGCTTGCTGCGCAGGGCTGGCGCAAAAGAGGTGCACCTGCGCATCTGCGCGCCGCCTATCCGATGGCCCTGCTACTTCGGTGTGGACATGGCCACCCAGCGCGAACTGATTGCCGCCAACATGTCCATCACGGAGATCGCCCAGCACCTGGGAGTGGACTCCCTGGGCTACTTGAGCATGGACGGCCTGGTCAAGGCAGTCGGCCTGCCCAAGAACGACTTCTGTCTGGCCTGCTTCTCCGGCCAGTATCCCATCCCCATCCAGTTTGGGCTGGACAAGATGCACCTGGAGAAGAACGACCTGCCCTCCCCCACAGCCCTGGAAGGCAAGTAGGGCCCCCGCGTGATGCCCCGGAACCAGAAGCATACGAAGAGTACCACGAAGCGGGCGTCCCCACCCACGTCCCCGACGTCAGCCTATCGCTCGTCCGGAGTGGACCTGAACGCTAACGCCCACGCCAAGGAGCTTATCAAGGCCCTGGCGCGCACCACCTTCCGCCCAGGCGTCGTCGGGGACATCGGCTTCTTTGGCGGCATGTTCCAGGTCAAGGGCTTCCGCAACCCGGTCCTGGTCGCCAGCACCGACGGCGTCGGCACCAAGCTCAAGATAGCCGCTCTCATGGGCCGCTACGACACCATCGGCATTGACCTGGTCAACCACTGCGTCAACGACATCTTCACCTGCGGCGCGGAGCCGCTGTTCTTCCTGGACTACATCGCCATGGGCCGGATGGTGCCGGAGCGCGCGGCGGATCTGGTCAAGGGCCTGGCGACGGCGTGCCGCGCGAACAACTGCGCCCTCATCGGCGGCGAGACGGCCACCATGCCGGGCATCTACGCCCCTGACGACTTTGACCTGGCGGGGTTCATCGTGGGCGCCGTGGAGCGCGCCAAGGTCCTGGACGGCTCCAACATCGCCGCGGGCGACGTGCTTCTGGGCCTGCCGTCCAGCGGGCTGCACACCAACGGCTACAGCCTGGTGCGGAAGATATTCCACATTGACGAGAACGCCAAGGCGCTGCGCAAGCGCCACGCCGGCCTCGGCGCTACGCTGGGCGAGGCGCTGCTGGCGCCCCACCGCTGCTACTACGAGGCGCTGCGGGGCCACCTCTCACGGATCAACGGCCTGGCCCACATCACGGGCGGCGGCTTCTACGAGAACATCCCGCGCACCCTGCCGCAGGGGCTGGGCGTCCGCATCAATCCCACGTCATGGGACACGCCGCCCCTCTTTCGCCTCATCCAAAAGACGGGTGCTATCTCCTCACGAGAAATGCACAGCGTCTTCAACATGGGTATCGGCATGATAGCCATTTGCACGCCGGACAACGCCCGGAAGATACAGCGCAAGCTCTCCGAGGGCGTCATCATCGGCGAAGTCGTGAAGCTGGGGAAAAAGACAGAGCGCGTAGTCATTGAAGGAATACGAGCGAGCTAAGATGCGTGCAATACTGAGCGTTTCCGACAAGAACGGTCTGGCGGAGTTCGCCCGCGGCCTCGCGGGCCTGGGCTGGGAGCTGTACTCCACCGGCGGGACCAGGAAGGCGCTGGAGACGGCTGGCGTGGCCGTGCACTCTATATCCGATCTGACGGGCTTCCCGGAGATTCTGGACGGCCGGGTCAAGACCCTGCACCCCGCCGTCCATGGCGGCCTGCTGGCCCGGCGCGACGTGCCCGCGCACCGCGAGGAGTTGGCGCGGCAGAAGATAGGCTTCATTGACCTGGTCTGCGTGAACCTCTACCCCTTCGTCCAGACGGTGAGCAAACCGGACGTGAGCCTGCAGGACGCCCTGGAGAACATTGATATCGGCGGGCCGACCATGATCCGGGCCTCCGCGAAGAACTTCCCGCACGTGCTGACCGTGGTGGACCCCGCGGACTACGCGCTGGTGCTGGAGCGGCTGCGCGCGGGCGCCGTGCCTCTGGAGGAGCGCCGCAAGCTGGCCCGGAAGGCGTTCCAGCATACCGCCGTCTATGACACCGCCATATCGCGTTACCTCTCGGACGCCGACGAGGCAGCCTTCCCCGCCGAACTGACCATCGGCATGACGAAGCTCTTCGACCTGCGCTACGGGGAGAACCCCCACCAGCACGCCGCGTTCTACAAGGAGGTGCTGTCGGGCGCGGGGACCATCGCCGCAGCGGAGAAGCTGCACGGCAAGGAGCTGTCCTTCAACAACATCCTGGACGCAGACGCCGCGTGGAAGGTGGCCTCAGACTTCTCCGGCTGCGCGTGCGCCGTCATCAAGCACACCAACCCCTGTGGCCTGTCCGTGCACCAGGACCAGGCGGAAGCCTACCGGCGCGCCTACTCCGGCGACACCGTCTCCGCATTCGGGGGCATCGTCGCGTTCAACCGGACGCTCACTATGGCGGCGGCGCAGGAGGTCGCGAAGATATTCTACGAGATCGTGCTGGCGCCGGACTTCGAGCCTGACGCGCTCGCCCTGTTGCAAAAGAAGCGCGACCTGCGTATCCTGCGCATGGGCCAGCCCCGCAACGAGCGGCAGTCCCTGGACTTTCGTCGTGTGGGAGGCGGCGTGCTCGTGCAGACGCCGGACGCCATTGACGAAGACCCCGCCACGTGGAAGACGGTCGCCACGCGCGCCCCTACGCCGGACGAGCTGCGCGACCTGACCTTCGCGTGGCGGGCGGTCAAGCACGTCAAGTCCAACGCCATCGTCCTGGCGCGGGACGGGACGTTGCTCGGAATGGGCGCGGGCCAGCCCAACCGCGTGACCAGCGTCCACCTGGCGCTTCTCCGCGCGGGGGAGCGGGCGAAAGGCTCCGTGCTCGCCTCCGACGCCTTCTTCCCCTTCCCTGATGGTGTAGAATTGGCAGTCCAGGGCGGAATTACGGCCATAGCGCAGCCCGGCGGCTCCATCCGCGACAAGGAAGTCATCGAGGCCGCCAACAAAGCGGGCGCGGCGATGGTCTTCACGGGCATCCGGCACTTCCGGCACTAGAAGAAGCGCTGGTTGGAAATTCTGATCGCTTCGGGCCATGTGAGTTAAGGGAGGGACTAGATGCTGTTACAAAAGAGTATTGACCGCGTTGACGACATTGTGGAGGGCCTGCCGCAGGCGGACTGGGCCGTCTTCGACCGCATCTACCGCGTGAGCATCGCGCTGGGCCAGATGCGCCCGCCGGACAGCATGGTGCCGTGGATTGAAAAGCGCTTTGGCTCCGTGGACGAGGTCACGATCCAGAAGATCGTCAAAATCACCAACGTGGTGACATGGGAGGGCGCCCTCTTCAACCGGCTGCGGGCCAAGCGCCCCATGATGAAGCGGGACGTCCTGGCCATGGAATCGCAGATATTCAACGGCGACCCCCTGACCGACCCCTTCGCCAGCCCGCTGCGGGACACGCCCGCAGACAGCTTCGGCCGGGTGGAGGGCCGCTACTGCATCACGGCGAGCAACATCGCCAAGTACGACGGCTACCACGGCGTGGCGGTGTTCAAGGAGGCCAGCCCGTGGCGGTTCGGCCGGGAGCAGGTGGTGGACTACTTCGAGACAGGATTCCGGTGGGCGCGGAAGGGGATCGAGGAAGACCCGGACGCCCGGTACTTCTTCTTCATGTGGAACTGCCTCTGGCGCGCCGGGGCCACCATCAACCACGGCCACGCTCAGATGTCCCTGTCCCACGACATGCACTATGCCCGCATCGAGCATCTGCGCCAGGCCGCGCTGGCCTATCGCGCGCGGTACGGCTCAAGCTACTTCGACGACATGTACCACATTCACGAGACCCTGGGCCTGGGGACGCGGCTGAACGACGTCACCATCATGGCCCACCTCACGCCCATCAAGGAGAAGGAGATCCTCCTCATGGCGCCGAAGCCATGCCAGGAGCTCTGGGAGCGCACCTACGACGCCCTGGCCTGCCTGCGGGACCACCTGGGCGTGCTCTCCTTCAATCTGGCGCTTTACACGCCGCCCCTGGCGCGCACCGACGAGGACTGGAGCGACTTCCCGACCATTGTGCGCATCGTGGACCGGGGCGACCCCACAGTGCAGCCGTCGGACATCGGCGCGATGGAGCTGTACGCCCAGCCGGTCATTTCCAGCGACCCCTTCCAGGTGGCCGCCACCCTGCTCGCGGCGCTGAGGTAGGCTGAGGCGACGCAGACCGCTGGCCGAACGCGCGGACGCTCTCTCGCCCTATCAGAAGTCATCCCGAAAATGTGCGCTCACCCTTCGACAGGCTCAGGGTGAGCGGGGCACACCGCTCATGGTGAGCCTACCTGCCCTGAGCAGAAGGGTCGAACCATGAGAGAGTACCTGCCAAGGGTTTCGAGACAGTCCTACGACTTGACGCGCCGTTGTTTTCATGACATCCGTTGACATCATCATCCCCGTGTACAACGAGGAGCGGGACCTGCCCCGCTCCGTCGCCACGTTGAGCCAGTTCCTCCGCGACAACCTGAGCGGACGGACGTGGCGCATCGTCATCGCCGACAACGGCTCCACCGACGGCACGCTCGCCATCGCGCAGGCGCTGTCCGCCAGGCTGCCCGGCGTCACCTGTATCCACCTACCGGAGAAGGGGCGCGGGCGCGCCCTGCGCCGGGCGTGGCTGGAGAGCGACGCGGACATCGTGAGCTACATGGACGTGGACCTCTCCACGGACCTGAAGGCGTTCCCCGCGCTGGTGCAGGCCATCGAGCAGGGGGCGGACATCGCCGTCGGCTCGCGGCTGATGCGCGGCTCACGGGTGATGCGACGGCCCCTCAAGCGCGAGATAACCTCCCGCGGCTACAACATCCTCATCAAGTTGCTGTTCTGGACCCGCTTCAGCGACGCCCAGTGCGGCTTCAAGGCCCTCTCCCGCCGGGCCGCCCAGGCCATCCTGCCCGTGACCAAAGACCTCGCGTGGTTCCTGGACTCGGAGATACTCATCATCGCCGAGAAGAACGGCCTGCGCATCGCGGACGTGCCCGTGACCTGGGTGGACGACCCGGACTCGCGGGTCAAGGTCATGAAGACGGCCTGGGGAGACATCAAAGGGCTGCTGCGCCTGCGCTTCGGAGGGATTCCGCGCGTGGCGCTGCCCGCGGCGAAGCCGAACCCACCTACAACTTCATCCGGTACGCCATGACGACGATGCCCGGCGCGGGGTGAAAGTCGTACTCCGGCGCGCGCACGAACCCCATGCGTTCGTACATCCCCCGCGCCACGGCCATGACCGTCGTCGTGTGCAGGCCCAGCGTCGTCACCCCGCGCTTGCGGCTCCGCTCCATGCACTCGCGCATTAGCGCCTCGCCGACGCCCCTGCCACGCGCGTCCGGGTGCACGGCGAGCAGGCGCACGCCCGCCCACTCCGGCGGCCAGCCCTCCATGCCGGAGCGCGAGCCGTCCGGGTAGAGCGTGACCGCCCCGACGATGCGTCCGGCCTCCTCCGCGACGATCAGCTCGGCGTGCGGCAGGCGGCCCCGCACGTCCAGGATGTCGGCGGCGTACCGCTCCCAGCGTCCGGTGGGAAAGGACGCCTCGTACTGCTGGTACGCGGCGAGCATGACCCGCGCGGCCTCGTCCAGCTCGTCTGGACGCGCGGGGCGGATACGGAGGGTCATTCGCCTTCAGCAATATCTCCAACGGAGACATCCACAAACTCGTTGGATGATAACGAGGGACCCTTGTCCTGCCTTATCTTCTTCCTACGGCCACCGAATACACCACCGGAGAACACGTTCTGAGTGAGTATCCGATATATATCGCTGTCATACTCGGTTGTGGGGGTTGCCGTGCATAGTTGCGCTTGCACCTGCGTGACAACTACGTTTAGCTTTTGGTATGCTACTTGTCCCAAAACTTTACCCGTGTCTGGGTCTGTCACTTCACGAGAACCGAAGATATTGAACCTCGTTCCCTCTTTAACTCCCGCCTGAGAGCCGATATTCAACACGAGCTTGTCCTCATTCAGTATTGCAGCAACCTTCCCACGGAGCTGTGGTATGCTTCGTGGTTGGACATTCTTTTTTCCTTGTTCGGATGATTGGCTGGTCATGATCCCTCCTCCGAGATACCGACACTCTTGAGCAACATCACCAGCTCGGTACTTAGATCACTCTGCCCGTAGAAATGACTATCTACTCCTGACGGCGGTGAAGGGTCAGCATTTGCCCGCACATTCAAGTCTTGCCAAAACTTGGGGCTTGTGGCATTGAGCACGACCCCTTCGCATTGGGCGAAATCCACTTTGTTGACTATCAAAACGCCCAACAGTTCATTCGTAGCTTTCACGTAAAGCGCAATAAAGCTGTCATGGGCTACGCCATCCTGCAACCCTTTGTCAAAGACCAACCGTAGACGACCATCTTTGATGTGCTTGGACAAAACTGTAACGGGTCGTCCTGCGAGCGTACTAGAGCTTGCCTGTGCTTTGAGTGCTCCCTGGGCAAATGCATCAATTTCGGCTTTGCGAGCTGTGGTCAAGCTACGTTGATATGATTTGTTTGCCTCCGTGAGAGCATCTACCGCCGCTAATGCGATTGGATATTTCGCTATGCGGTCTCGAGCGTGAATCGCCCACTCCCATGTGAACATCACAAACGGCCACATCCCAAATGAGAAAATTACGCTTCCACTGAAGATGCAAGCAATGATGCTCACTCTCACATAAAGGCCAATCTGGGGGTCAACTATGGCAAATCCAACGATGCCCAGCGCGCTCATAAATAAGCTGGGTAACAACGATTTCTTGGTAACGACCCTCTGTCGCCAGTTCAGCTTCGGGCTTTGAACTCGCGCCGTTTTGTCGATTCTGGCTTGAGTGGCCATCACCAAGATACCTGCTTTAGTCCCTTCAGGAAGAAGACCTATGGGTAGCAAGCCAATGGCCCATAGGGGCTACCTAATTTTGAAAGCCGCTTACCGTGTGCCCGAAACGGAGTTGTTTTAGAGCGCCCCGTTTCTCCACGCCGCCATTATACTCGCGCCCGCCGTGATCGCCAGCACGTCGCCGGGGCGCGCCAGCCTTATGCGGACACAGCACGGGCGTGGGCGATCTCGCGCCGACCAATAGGCCGGACCTGCTCCCTCATCAGAGAAACGACCGTCAGTGTCTCCCCATCCAGCGCTGTGAACTCCACTTCAAAGCCCTTTTTGCCGTGTGCCAAGACTACGGCGCCCACATCGCCCTGCCTCAGCCCGTGCTCAGGCAGATCAACCGTCAGCACAACCGTGTCCAGCTCTTTAATCATCATTGCCCGCTTCTACCGGATAGCAGCGCCACAGCCTCACATCCAGTAACCAATAATACGCCTGCACCGCCGTCATTGCGAGGACTTCGGCTTTCCGGAGGACGAAGGAATCAGCCATGCCCCTCCGAAGCGTCACAAAGGATGTAAATGTGGCCGCCAACCCGTCATTCCGGACTTGATCCGGAATCCAGACCCTAGCCTTTGTGGATTCCGGCGTTCGCCGGAATGACAAAAAGGCCTTGCACGGCAATCTGTACCAGAGCCGACCCCGCCGCCAGATTGCCACGGCCCTCCTTCGTCGGGCCTCGCAATGACATTGTGACGACCTTCGGGGGCGCGTAAGCTGGTGTTGGAACAAGCTCTAATCCCCAATCCCTACCCCGCCTCCTCCGCCACGGTGTGCACCTTCAGCAGGTTCGTGCTGCCGGACACGCCCAGCGGCACGCCCGCCGTGATCACCAGCACGTCGCCGGGGCGCGCCAGCCCCAGCTCCCGCGCGCACCGCGACGCCGTCGCGAACACCTCGTCCGCGCTCGACTGCTCGGCGACGACGACGGGATGCACGCCCCAGACCAGCGCCAGCCGTCGCCGCACATCCTCGCGGGAGGTCAGCGCCAGCAGGGGCGTCCGGGGTCGGTAGCGGGCGACGCGCAGCGCCGTGCTGCCCGACGTGGTGAACGCCACGATGGCCCGCGCCCCCACGATGCCCGCTGTGTGGCAGGCGTCGTGCGCGATGGCGTCGTCAATGGCGTCGCCGACCTCCCGTCGCCGCTCCTCGGCGACCTGCTGGAACGGGAACGACGTCTCCGTCTCGCGGGCGATCTTCTCCATCATGCGCACCGTCTGGACCGGGTACTGGCCCACGGAGGTCTCGCCGGAGAGCATGACGGCGTCCGTGCCGTCGAGGATGGCGTTCGCAACGTCCGTGACCTCCGCCCGCGTGGGGCGCGGCGCCAGTATCATGGACTCCAGCATCTGCGTGGCCGTGATGACCGGCTTGCCCAGGCGGTTCGCCGCGCGAATGATGCCCTTCTGCACGTGCGGAATCTTCTGCACGGGCATCTCCAGGCCGAGGTCGCCGCGCGCCACCATGACCCCGTCCACCTCCCGCAGGATGGCGTCGAGCCTCTCCACTGCCTGCCGCATCTCTATCTTGGCGATGAGCGGGATAGTCGCCCCGCGCTCCCGCAGCGCGTCCCGCGCCTGGCGAATGTCCTCCGGCCCGCTCACGAACGACAGCGCCACCCAGTCGGCGTGCTGCTCCGCGGCGAAGTCGAGGGCGGCGCGCGTCGCGTCCGTCAGAAAGGGTATGGAGAGCGGCACGCCGGGGAACACGACGCCCTTGCCCGGCTTCAGCGTCCC
>JAUSIH010000091.1 GCA_030648205.1 Dehalococcoidia bacterium
CTATCTCAACTCCCGGAGTGTCATGTCCACAAGCTCATCTAACGAAGGTTGGAAGCACTACACCAGGCTGCGCGGACGACCGCATGCGGAAAAGGGGGAAGCATGCTATTCTTGAATGCGCAGGCGCGCACGCGGGAGAAAGGCATCAGGGTGAAGATGGAACGTTGCGGGATGTCCATTCGGTGAACCAGCGGTTTTACTACGGCGGCCAGGCGGTCATTGAAGGGGTACTGATTCGCGGGCGCCGGTACGTGGCCGTGGCCGTGCGGCGTCCTGCCGGCGATATCGCCACGTGGACGTCGCCGCTGGGGGCTACGGCCACCACGCGATGGCGGAAGGTGCCGTTCGTGCGGGGCATCCTTGTCCTGGCGGAGACGTTCACCATGGGCATGCGCGCGCTGCTGGACTCGGCGCGTGTCGCGGGCCAGGAGCAGGGCGATGAGGAGATATCGCCCGCCACCGTGGGCGTCACCATCGCCTTCAGCCTCGCGTTCGCCGTGCTCGTCTTCTTCGTCTCGCCCACGCTGCTGGTGCGACTCCTGGACCCGCTGCTGCAATCGCCCCTGTTGAGCAACGTGGTGGAGGGGATTGTGCGGCTGGCGTTGTTCCTGGGCTATGTGGTGATCATTGGGCGCATGGCGGAGGTTCGGCGCGTCTTCGCGTATCACGGGGCGGAGCACATGACGGTGCACGCCCATGAGCACGGCGAGCCGCTGGAGACGCAGGCCGTCCGCCGCTATCCCACGGCCCACGAGCGCTGCGGCACCGCGTTCCTGCTGACGGTCATGGTGGTCGCCATCGTGGTCTTTATCCTGGTGGGCCGGATCGACAACCTGTGGTTGCGGCTGCTCTCGCGCATCGCGCTGGTGCCGCTGGTGGCGGGCGCGGCGTATGAGATCATCCGGCTGAGCGCCCGTTTCGAGTCGAGCCCGCTGGTGCGGCTGCTCATCGCTCCGAACCTCGCGCTCCAGGCGCTCACGACGCGCCAGCCCGACGACGCGCAGATAGAGGTGGCTATCGCCGCCATGAACGCCGCCATCGCGGCGGACGAGGGCCGCCCCGTGGGGCCGATGACGGATGCGCTTGCGGCTGGCGCCGTTGCGGCATCCCCGCCAGCGCAGGACGTGCCTACAGAGCCAGACCTCCCTGGGACGAGCGAGCGCTCATAGCCTCGCGGCGCGGCCCTTCAGGAGTGTCTATCACTCGGTAGCCCAGCCCCGCCAGCCGCTCGCGCAGGGCGTCCGCCAGCGTCCAGTCCCGCCGCCGTCGCGCCGCCTCTCGCTGCTCGATGAGCGCGGCGACCTCCTCCGGCAGGGCCTCGGGCGCCTCGTCGGCCTTGCTCAGCGCGCCCTTCGCCAGCCTGGCGCGCAGCCTGCCCACCTCGTCGGTGAGGCGGCCCACCTCCACGTGGTCGCGGCTCATGGTGGCGGTGGCCCGCGCCGCGCCCATCGCCTTCGCGATGGCGGGGTAGAGGACCTTGTCCTCGGCGTGGGCGTGCGGGATGAGGTGACGCGTCAGGAACTCGTAGGCTTCGTCAACGCGGGCGCGCAGATCGGCGGGCGTGGCCGCGCCGACGGAATCAGCGGCGATGCGCAGCGTCTCGACGTGGGGGAAGAGGTACTTGTGCTCGTCGCGGAGAGGCTGGGTGGGAAGCGGCATGGCGCACGTCCTTTCCCCCTCCCCACACAGGACTATTATACGACAGGGGCATGAACAACCCATCCAGACATCCCAGATTGCGGACTAGCCAACGAGCGTCCCAGTGTCGCTGCGGCTGACATCAAAGTGACGGAGATGCTCTGAACGTTGTGCCGAGATAGTGTGTCATTTAACTATGACACCTAGGTGTTACAGTTAAATGAAAGTGTCACGCGGACAATTATGTTTTTGGTCACAAAGATATAATTTGCAAGCCATGAAACTTAGCTCTGAACAATACGCATGATATCTTCAGCGGCGAACATCTTACCATAAGAAACTCGCCCGTAAGGTTTTAATATACCCGCGTTGACAAGCTTTTTCACGTTGAGCTGTGCACTAAGGTAGGACCTAACTCCGAGAATCGCCTGAGCTTGTGGAATGGTGAGGATGGGAGACTCAAACAGAGCGTCAAGCAGCCGGAGCGTCAGCGCCGAAGTCCGTGCCGTCGTCAATCTGCCGTGCCACTCCCTGTGCAGATCGTGGAGTCGTCTCGATCTCTCTATAGCGTCGCGAGCTTGCTCTGCAATACCACTCAGAAAAAAGTTGACCCATTCTCTCCACGCCCCTTCCCTGCTCACAGCTAGCAGTAGGTCATAATATCTCGGCTTATTACGCTCAAAGTAGGCGCTCAAATAAAGTAAGGGGGATGGCAGCAGTTTCCAGCGTACAAGCAGCAGAGCGATGAGCAAACGGCCAATACGGCCGTTTCCATCTATGAACGGGTGTATGGTCTCGAATTGGTAGTGAATAAACGCCAATCGCACCAAAGGCGGAAATGAGTCGTCTGGTTTGTGCAGATAATTCTCAAGTGCGTCCAGTGCCTCGTTCATTTCCGGCACAGGCGGTGGAACAAAGTGGGCGTCTCGCAGGACGCACCCTGGAGTTCCAATCCAGTTCTGCGATGTCCTGAACTCTCCGGGAGTCCCCTCTTCACCACGGACATTTCTCAGAAGACGTTCATGAACCTCGCGAATAAGGCGTAAGCTGACTGGCAACGTCGTGAGCCGCTCCAGCCCATAATCCAGAGCGCGAACGTAGTTGAATACCTCCAGGACATCAGATCCACGCGGAGCTGTTACAGCACCTGGCAAAGGAAGCTGTGCTGCCTCAAACTGGTATAAGTCCGCAATACTCGCCTGCGTTCCCTCAATACGAGAGGAAAGTACCGCCTCACGTCGTACGAAAGGTCGAATAAGAAGATTCGCGTTGGGCAAGGTTCGCCCTAGTCCGGCTAATTCACCCAAAGCGCGATCGGCTTCAGAGAGGAGCACAACTGAATCCATACCGAGATCCAGAGGAGGGGGTAAAGAGTTTGGCGCAAATGCCCAGTACTCCGCCTCTCCGCGTCCTACTTTGACGATGTGTCCCGATGGGCTATTTAGAAACAGGTTCTTATCCATCCGAAGTTGAGGGCTTCTCTTTCCGAGGTTCCTACTTCCGCCTCTTCCTCAGTTCCTCCCACACGTCCTCCGGCTTCAGGTCGCACGCCGCCAGCAGCACCAGCGTGTGGTACCACAGGTCCGCCACCTCGGACGCCACCGACGTCTTGTCCGGCTTCATGGCCGCAAGCGCCGCCTCGCCCGCCTCCTCGATGACCTTCTGCCCCACGCGGTCTATCCCGCCCTGCAGCAGCTTCGCGGTGTAGCTGGACTCGGGCTTAGTTCGCTTCCGCTCCTCGATGACCTCCGCAAGCTCGCGCAGCACGTCGCGCGGCGCGGCGGGGGCCTTTGCGAACTCCGCGCCTCCCTTCGCCAGCGGGGTGAAGAAGCAGCTTGTCGCGCCTGTGTGGCACGCGGGGCCGGTCGGCTCCACCTGGAGCAGGATGGTGTCGCCGTCGCAGTCGAGGCTCACGCCGCGCACGTTCAGGTAGTGGCCGGATGTGGCGCCCTTGTGCCACAGATCCCGGCGGCTGCGGCTGTAGAACCACGCCTGACCACTCTCCAACGTGCGGCGCAGCGCCTCCGCGTCCATGTACGCCATCATGAGGACCTGGCCCGTCTTCGCGTCCTGTGCGATGGCGGGCACGAGGCCCTTGTCGTCGAGTTGCACCTGCATTGGTGTCACCAGCCTTTCCGGCGGGGGGACACCCCCCCGGCCCCCGTCAGGAGGCTCCGACTCCGCTCAGGCTGAGCGTGTCGAAGGCTCCTGTACCTCCCCATCATAGCGTGCGGACAGGCCCCTAGCGTCCCGTGAACTTGGGCGGGC
Source organism: Dehalococcoidia bacterium (assembly GCA_030648205.1). Classification (NCBI taxonomy): domain Bacteria; kingdom Bacillati; phylum Chloroflexota; class Dehalococcoidia; species Dehalococcoidia bacterium. Next base: position 3,907 of record JAUSIH010000091.1, read on the forward strand.
GCTTCTCCGCGAAGGCGCGCGGGCCTTCCGAGTAGTCCGAGGTGGCCGCTATCAGCGCCATCGCCACCTCCACCTGCTCCAGCGCCTGCTCCAGGGACGAGTCGTGCGCCTGGGACAGTAGTTGCTTGGCCAGTCGCGTGGCGACGGGGGACATGCCCGCTATCTTGGCCGCCAACGCCTTCGCCGTCGCCGCGAGTTCCGCCTGCGGCACGACGCGGCTGACGTAGCCCATCGTCAGCGCCTCCTGCGCGTCGAAGATGCGGCAGCTCAGCACCAGATCCATCGCCTTCGCGTGGCCGACGATGCGCTGCAGAAAGTAGTACCCGCCGTCCAGCGAGACGCGGGCGATCATGGTATGGGTCATGCCGAACCGCGCCGTGTCCGACGCGACGCGGATGTCCGCCATGCTGGCGATGTCCATGCCGCCGCCGATGGCCGGGCCGTTCACCGCCGCGATGACGGGCTTCTGGCACGCGTGGAACGTCCGCGGGATGCGCTGGATGCCGCGCCGTCCCGCCGAGAGTCGTGTCAGCATGGGGGCGCTCGCCTCCAGGCCCACCGCGTCGCCGCCGCTCGTCTCCTCCTTGATGTCCAGCCCGGAGCAGAAGCCGCGCCCCGTGCCCGTCACGACCACGACGCGCACGTCATCGTCGCGGGACGCTTCGTCAACGGCGCGCACCAGCTCGGAGATGAGCGCCTGGTTCAGCGCGTTCATCACCTGCGGGCGGTTCAGCGTGATGGTCGCCACGCCAGCATCGCGTTGCAGAAGCAGCTCTTTGTAGTCCATGACCTTCTCACCGTCCTGCGTTCAAGATGGGTTATTTGCCCTGTTCAATGCCGCTAAGGCGTTAGGAACTGCATGATGCCCCGGCGCACCATGTCCACCGCGATGGCCGCCAGCAGCAGCCCTGCGATCTTCGCCACCACCATCAGTCCGGCCCGCCCCAATACCCGCGTGATGCGGTCCGCCTGTGCGAAGACCAGCCACGTGAGACCCAGGTTGAGCATGAATGCGGCCACGACCACGGCGATGTGATAACGCTGCACGAGCAGCAGCAGAGTCGCCAGCACCGCCGGCCCCACGACCAGCGGCGTGCCCAGCGGTACCACGCCGACATACTCGTCCTGCCGTGGCTGGGCCTCCCGCGGGATGCTGACGCCGCGCACGATGTCATTGGTGGTCAGGATGAACAGGAGGACGCCGCCCGCCACCAGGAAGCTGGCCTGGGTAATGCCCAGCAGGGAGAAGACAAGCTGGCCGACTGCCAGGAACCCCAGGCCAAGCCCCAGCGCGGTCAGGATGGCGAATCGGGTGACGCGGCTCCGCTCCCTTGAGGACATGCCCTGGGTCAGGCCCAGCAGGAACGACAGCGTTCCCACGGGGTCGATCGCGACGAAGATGGGGATGGCGCTCAGCAGGAGCGGCTGCCCTATCCCCGCAAGAAAGTCGAGCATCAAGGCCCCCCGAGGTTCAGGTGGGACTGGCCGAAGTCCGCGACAACGCGGATATCCTAGCACGCCACGACTGTCCCTGCCAGGCACGGCGCCGCCGTGCCTGGCAGGGGGTTGGCCCCACGAAGGGCGGGACAGCCCGCGGACGGACCTATCCCTGCTTCCGCAGCAGGTTCAGCGCGGACCCCGCCTTGAACCAGGAGATCTGCTCCGTGTTCAGGGTGTGCTTGAGCTGAACGGTGTGCTTCGAGCCGTCCGCGTGGCGCAGGACGGCCTGCAGGGGCTTGCCGGGCGCCAGCGACGCCAGGCCCGTGACGCTGACCCTGTCTGTCTCCTGCACCTTGTCGTAGTCCGCCCTGTCGGCGAAGGTCAGCGGCAGGACGCCCTGCTTCTTCAAGTTGGACTCATGGATGCGCGCGAAGCTGCGGGTGATGACGGCGACGCAGCCCAGGAACCGCGGCGACATGGCGGCGTGCTCGCGGCTGCTTCCCTCGCCGTAGTTGTCGTCGCCGATGGCCACCCACCGGACGCCGCGCTTCTTGTAGTCACGGGCGATCTTGGGCAGCGAGTCGCGCGTGCTGGTGAACACGTTCAGGCCCTTGCCCGCCTCGCCGGTGAAGGCGCTGATGGCGCCCAGGAAGGTGTTGTCGCTGATCTTGTCCAGGTGGCCCCGATACGTCAGCCACGGGCCCGCGGGCGAGATGTGGTCGGTGGTGCACTTGCCCTTGGCCTTGACCAGGACGGGCAGTTCGACGAAGTCCTCGCCGTCCCACGCGGGGAACGGGTCCAGCAGGGCAAGGCGCGGGCTGTTCGGGTCAACGGCCACCTGCGCCTTGTCGCTGTCGGCGGCCGGTGGCACGTAGCCCGCTGTATCGAAGACGAAGCCTCTGGCCGGGATGTCAGGGGCCGGCTTCGGCGGCTGGAGCTTGAACTGCTTGCCGTCTGGCGTGGTGATAGCGTCCGTCAGCGGGTTGAACGACAGCCTGCCCGCCAGCGCGTAGGCGACGACGATCTCGGGGCTGCCGATGAACGCCATGGTGGCGGCGTTGCCGTCGTTGCGCTTGGGGAAGTTCCTGTTGTATGAGTTCAGGATGGAGTTCTTCTCGCCGGGCTTGACGTCTTCTCTCTGCCACTGGCCGATGCACGGGCCGCACGCGTTGGCCAGCACCTGCGCCCCAATGTCCTGCAGGGACTTCATCTGGCCGTCCCGCTCGATGGTGGCGCGTACTTGCTCGGAGCCGGGCGTAACCAGCAGGGGAGTCACCGCGCGAGCCCCGTGGGCTTTGGCCTGCTCGGCCACCTCCGCCGCGCGGCAGATGTCCTCGTACGACGAGTTCGTGCAGCTCCCCACGAGCGCGACCTTGAGCTTGTCAGGATAGCCGTTCTTCTGCACGTCCGCAGCCATCTGGGAGACGGGCCGGGCCAGGTCCGGCGTGTGCGGGCCGGTGATGTGTGGCTCAAGTTTGGACAGGTCAATCTCGACGACGCGCTCGTAGAACTGCTCTGGGTGCGCCTCCACCTCCGGGTCCGGCGTCAGGAGGGCCTTGTGCTTGTCCGCCAGGTCGGCCAGCTTGCCGCGGCGGGTGGCGCGCAGGTAGTCGGCCATGCGCTTGTCATACGTGAAGACGGAGCAGGTGGCGCCCACCTCTGCGCCCATGTTGGTGATGGTGGCCTTGCCGGTGCAGCTAATGGATGCGGCGCCCGGCCCGAAGTACTCGACAATTCGGTTCGTGCCGCCCTCCACGGTCAGGATTTTGGCCACCATCAGGATGACGTCCTTGGGCGCGGTCCAGCCGTTCAGCTTTCCGGTCAGCCGCACGCCGATGATGCTGGGGTTCAGCACCTCCCACGGGAAGCCTGCCATGACGTCCACGGCGTCCGCGCCGCCGACGCCCATGGCCAGCATGCCCAGGCCGCCCGCGTTGGGCGTGTGGGAGTCCGTGCCGATCATCATTCCGCCGGGGAATGCGTAGTTCTCCAGCACCACTTGGTGGATGATGCCCGCGCCGGGCTTCCAGAAGCCGATGCCGTACTTCTGGGAGACGGTCCGCAGGAACTCATACACCTCGCGGTTCTCGCCAAGGGCGTTCTCCATGTCGGCCCTGGCGCCCAGGCGCGCCAGGATCAGGTGGTCGCAGTGGACGGTGGAGGGCACCGCGGCCGCTTTCTTGCCCGCCAGCATGAATTGAAGAAGGGCCATCTGGGCCGTGGCGTCCTGCATGGCGACCCTGTCCGGTCGGAGGAGCAGGTAGCTCTTCCCCGGGACCATCTCCGCGCTCTGCGGGTCGTCCAAGTGGCCGTACAGTACCTTCTCCGCGAGCGTCATGGGCCGTCCCAGGCGCTTGCGGACGATGTCCAGGTTCTTCTCCATCCGCTGGTAGGCGCGCTCCACGAACTCTGGCGTGGACTCTATTGCGGGAGCGCCGCCGCCATTCTTGCCGGGTGTCATGAAATGCCTCCTACCGCCTTTCGGCGTGATGCTCGTTTGCGACGTATGGATGGCCCCGTCAGGGCGCGCACATCCAGGACGCGGTCGGCCTTGGCCCTGGAGAGCAGCTTCTTTTCCAGCACAATCTCTTTCAGGCCGCGGCCCGTGGCGAGCGCTTCCTTCGCTACCTCAGCCGCTTTTTCGTAGCCGATGTAGGGGTTCAGCGCCGTCGCGAGGGCGAGCGTCCGCTCCGCGTTGGCCTGGCACCGCTCCGCGTTGGCCGTGATGCCCCGGACGCACCGCTCCGTGAAGACGTGGACGCCGTTACGCAGGAGGTCCAGCGACTGGAGGAGGTCATAGCCTACCACGGGCGTCATGACGTTAATCTCCATCTGTCCCGCCTGGACGGCCAAGCTGATGGTGGTGTCGTTTCCCACCACCTGAAAGCATACCATGTCCAGCATCTCCGGCAGGCTGGGGTTGACCTTGCCGGGCATGATGGATGACCCGGGCATCACCGCGGGGAGGTTGATTTCATAGAGGCCGGTGTTGGGGCCGGAACTGAGAAGCCGCAGGTCGTTGGCGATGCGGATAAGCTCCAGGGCCAGCACCTTGAGCGCGGACGAGAGCTCGGCGAAGGCCGCGAGGCTCTGCTGCGTCTCGAACAGGTCCTCCGCGGGGCGCAGCTCCCAGCCGGTCAGGGCCTTCAGCCGTTCCACGACCTTGAGCCGGAAGTCGGGGTGGGCGTTGATGCCCGTGCCGACCGCCGTCGCGCCGAAGCCTATCTCCCGGAGCGCAAGTGCTGCGTGCTGAATGCGGCGGCGCCCGCTCCGCACGGCGCTGGCGTAGCCGGAGAACTCCTGGCCGAGCCTCATGGGCACGGCGTCCTGCAGGTGGGTGCGACCCGCCTTCACCACGGTGTCGAACTCTCGGGCCTTCGCGCGCAGCGCCTTCTCCAGCGCGCCAAGCTCAGGCTGCAGCCGTTCGGTGAGGGCCAGCGCGGCCAGCCGGGTGATGGTGGGGACCACGTCGTTGGAGGACTGGGCCATGTTCACGTGGTCGTTAGGATGGACGCGTGCGTAGTCGCCGCGCTTGCCGCCCAGCAGCTCAATGGCCCGGTTGGCGAGCACCTCGTTGACATTCATGTGAAACGCGGTGCCCGCGCCCGAGTTGAACACGTCCACCACGAACTGGTCGGCCAGGCGTCCAGCCATGACCTCCGCGGCGGCGCGGGCGATGGCTTTGCCCGTGCGTCGGTCCAGGACGCGCAGCTCTACGTTGGCTTCCGCCGCAGCGCGCTTGACCACCGCCGCCGCCCAGACGTACACGGCGTGCGGACGTATCCCGCTGATGGGGAAATTCCGCACGGCGCGCGCAGTCTGGACTCCGTAGTAGGCGTCCGCGGGAACAGAGAGTTGTCCCAGAGAGTCGCGCTCTACGCGGAACGGAGTCTGAGGCGTCATATCAAAAAAGACCCCCCGGCGTCAGGGGCCGACAAGGAGACAGGCAGCCGGAAAGGGGGCTACTTCTTCTTGAGGGCAGTGAGATCTTTGCCCTGGAACCAGTCCCGGTTGGTGGCGATGAACTCTTTCCATTTGTCGGGGAGCTGGTCCTGGGAGAAGATGGCCGTGACCGGGCAGACGGGCTCACACGCCGCGCAGTCAATGCACTCGTCGGGGTGGATGTAGTACATGGGGGCGTCCGCCGTCGTATAGATGCAGTCCACGGGACAGACCTCGACGCAAGCGGAGTCCTTAACCCCGACGCACGGCTGGGCGATGATGTAGGCCATCAATATCCTCCTTGTCGGGGCGGCGCCCGTGGGAGCAGCCGTACCCGAGTATTTCTCCAAGGGCGGAGTGTATCTCCAAATACAGGATTATAGCATATTCGATGCCCGCGTTGTATAGTGAGCACCTTGCATATTTCGCATCTCGGCATCTCTCTCCAAATTGAGCCTTACGTTGAATCTGGTTCAGATACAAATTCGCTCGCTCAATCGTATTACCGTGCGGGGCCTGCGAAAGGTTACGGCGTACTGCTACTTGTCCCTGATTGCAATAGGGGCGTCGCTCCCATATAAGAGGCTGACAAACGACTAAGCTCCTGGTCTATTAGACGCCCATATAAGGTCATACCTTGTCTCCCCTACAACAAATTGCCTGAAAATTCTAGGCATCGGGTCTCCGTCTACCAAGAGAATGATCTCGGCGCGATATAGACCTGGCTCGAGGGGGGTCATTCCCCGAAGCCTGTCTGGTGGTATCACGGACTTCTGCGACTTAGGCTCCCACGCAGCAACAACAATAGACGCCCCGACACTAAATGTAGGTGGTAACGCTATTCTGAAGCTACCTTCGTCAGAAGAGTTATCATCCGAAGAGATTCTGGCTTGGTGGATGGGTACGACGACCTTCCCGCTGCCAGCCTCGGCAATTCGAAACTGGGCCGTAAGGCTTTGTATTGTCTCGCGCCTCACCCCTAGTTTCTTGATTACCTTGTTCTTCACGGGGATGTTTTTCAAGAATACTAGCAAAAGGCGGGTCTCTTTGCCGTCGCTTACTTCAAACTCCGTTTGCAACACTGGGCGACCCCACAATGCTTGAAAGACGGTTTGTGTACCCATCATTAACCCGAGCCCAGAGATAATGGCAAGGAACCAACCCCATGAACTTGGGAACTCCCCGAATACTCCCCGGAGTGCCAGAATGGATAAAGCGAGAGTAACGAGCACGACCAACGCAGTAATAGCCATGCCGTCATGCTATTCACCCCCGAACCTTGCGTCAAGCCTGTAACCGCCAATGCTTTGGTATATAATCTATCGTCTAGCCATCGCTAGCCTCCGTTAGGGGAATTATGCAAGGCGCTCATAGTATTCCCTATAGATAGCGAGTGGTACGCTGAAGCCCGAGGAGGGAATCATGGAGGGTGAGAAAAAGGGCAACTTTGTCGCCTTCTCGTTTTACAAGCTCCGGCCCGAGTGGCGACGGTTGCCACCTGACGCGAGGGAGCGCGGGATAGAGCAGGCGCTGGCCGCGGTCCTTGCACAGGAGGAGAAGCTGTGGATACGCGCCTACTCGACGCAGGGCTTCCGGCGGGATGCGGACTTCCACCTGTGGATAGTGGCGCAGGACCTTCCGGACATTCGAGACTTCGTCGTGGACCTCTCCCGCACGGAGATGGGCCTGTACTTGGACCTGACTTACCACTACCTGGCCATGACCCGGCAGTCCATCTATCTGAAGGGCGCGCCGCACACGAATCCGGGCCCGCGGACCGAGGGCAAGGATGAGTGGCTGTTCGTGTACCCCTTCGTCAAGAGCAGGGAGTGGTATGCGCTGCCCTTCGAGACTCGGAAGAAGATGATGGACGAGCACATACGGGTGGGCCATCTCTTTCCCAATGTGAAAATCAACACCACGTACTCCTTTGGCCTGGACGACCAGGAGTTTGTCCTGGCCTTTGAGACGGACTCTCCGGCGGACTTCCAGGGCCTGGTCATGAAGCTGCGGGAGACGGAGGCCAGCCGGTACACCGCGCGGGACACGCCTATCTTCACGTGCTTGAAAAAGCCGCTGGCCGATGTGCTCCGGTCGCTGTCATAGATTGCAAGGGGCCTGTTCAGGTGGGTGGTGGTGGAGTACGGTATAATAATTGAGTTACCGGGCAGGGACTTTATAGCGCGGGTACGGTGGCGGCCATGTCCATAGAGGCTCGCGAACAGGCGTTGCAGTTCTTCCGTAGGGCGTACGAGCTCCAGATGAACGGGGAGCTTGATAAGGCGATTGCCCTGTACAGGAAATCCATTGAGGCGTGTCCCACCGGGGAAGCCTACACATTCCTGGGCTGGACGTACAGCTTTCAGGGGCGGTATGAGGAGGCCATCAAGGAATGCCACAGGGCCATTGAGATTGACCCGGACTACGGCAACCCCTACAACGATATTGGGTCATATCTGATAGAGATGGGAAGGCCGAAAGAGGCGTTCCCCTGGCTTGAGAAGGCGCTACGTTCCAGACGTTACGAGAGCTATTTCTTCCCCTACTTCAACCTGGGCAGGGCGTGTGAGCGTCTGGGCCAGTGGGACAAGGCGCTGGAGTGCTATAAGGACGCTTTAGCCCTGAGCCTCCGCTACGCGGCCGCGGCGCAAGCCTTGGCCCATCTGCGCGGTCGGATGAATTGACGCTCCCACGGGCGGGGAGAGCGTTTTTGTGGTAAGACGGCAAGACATACCGTTCTGGTTACATTTGGGGTCGTTCCTGGTTCGGATTGGGCTGGGCATTGTCTTTTTCTGGACTGGGAATGATCTGCTGACCCCGCCTCTGGCGATACCCAAGCTGGAGAGTCGGCTGGGTGACCTGGCGGAGATAGGGCTGGTCACGCCGTTTACCATCCAGCAGGTCTTTCAACTCATCGGTCACATTGAAGTGGCCGGGGGTCTGCTGCTCATCATCGGTCTCTTAACGCGGCCCGCGGCGGCAACTCTTGCGGGGTTGCTGGCCGTCTATCTGTTGCGCACGGGGGCGCTTAACCTCTTCGAGGTCAAGGATGCGGCCCTGCTGGGCGCCGCGTTGGCCCTCGCGCTGAGCGGCAGCGCCTTCCTCAGCCTGGACGGTTTTCTGGCGGGCCGGGATCCAGTCAGGCGCATGACTGCTCCGTCTCCCCGGTGGCACGCCCTTCTTGGGCCACTGCTTTTGCGGTTCGGCCTGTCATCCGTGTTCCTCTGGTCAGGCGTCCATATGTTGACAGACCCGCAAGCTATTGTTCGTGAGATGGCGCGGACGCAGTTTATCCCCAACCAGCCGCCGTTCAACCAGATTGATATCCTGACGCTGGTCAGTTGGTCAGGTATCGCCCACGTTGTCGCCGCAGTCCTGCTTCTCCTGGGATTCCTGACCAGACCCGTGGCCGCTGTGGCGTGCATCTTCGTTGGGCTGTTGATGAGCAGACTGGGTGTGTTCACCCTCTCCATGGTCAAAGACCTGGCGTTGGCGGGCGTCGCCCTCTCGCTTGCCACGTCTGGACCGGGCGTTCTGTCGCTTGATAATGGTCTGCGCCTTCTGGCGGACAGGCTGCGGCGACGTCGCCGACCCGACAGGCCCGTGGAGGGAACGGCGCACGGCTAATATGAGGGCGGAAACGTCAATAATGAAGAAGGCCGACCCCATAAGGTCGGCCTTCTTGTTCGTGATAACTGTGGCGATTCATGGGTCGGTGCAGTCCCTGGTGTAGCCGCAGTTACGGCAGATGATCTTGCAATGAAGCTCGATTGCAGGGCCGCCGCAAAGGTCGCAGACGACCGGCGCCTTTGGAGGAGGCGCGTGTCCGGAACCCGCCGGGTTCCCGCTAGGGCGTGTGGGGTCCATCTCCAGAGCTTGAAGGGCTGCTTATCGTGGGCGGCGTTGCCAGGGGCGGAACGTCGCCGACGCTGGACGGCGATTCCGGCAGGCGGATGACGCGCTCCGGCGCGGGCGGCGGAGCCGACGCGGACGGGGCTGTGTCGTGAGGCGTCGGTTGTCCCTTCTCCTGAAACAGCATGTCCAGGCTCTTGCGCATGGCGCGGGTGTTCTCCTCCATATCCAGGAACAGCCGGATGAAGTCGGCGTAGAGATACAGCAGGACAAAGGCCCCGACTCCATAGAGGACAAAGAGGAAGAATCCGAGCAGCCCGGCCTCGCGGAACTGGGGGAAAGGAGCGCCCGCGGCTGTGGCCAGCACGACCAGCGCCCCAAGACCGAAGCCCACAAGGGCAACCCACGCCAGCACTTTCAGGAGGCCGGCGATGAAGCGCAGCATGCCGTAGCGCTTTTTCACATGTCCGCTCTCAGTCATTGTGTTTGCTCCTGTCCAAGCTACGCCCGCGTTGTTGCTCCCGCCTCACGCGCTATCCCGCTCCCATGGCCTCCCGGGCCAGGCGGACGCAGCGCTCCACGTCGTAGTCGCGCAGGGCGACGATCTGCTGGGCGGCCATGGACCCTTCGCCGTGCAGCGTGACGACGTAGTTGTAGCCGCCGAAATCGCTGGCCGTGTAGTCGCGGATGAGGCTCATGACCTGCAGGCGCTCCCGTCCGCTGGCGCCCTTGCGCCCCGCCAGGTACTTCTCCACGTACTTGCCGATCTCCTTGCTTTTCAGGTCGGCCTCCGACGGCGCGGTGATTGCCAAGCCGCCCGCGATGTCCTGCACGATCTTGGCCACCTCATGGAAGTTGTTGGCGAAGTGGAACTTGCCCGCGTTCGTGTAGATTGGATTGGGCATCATGATGCCGGAGGGAGTCATGATAGCCTCGTACGCGGCCATCTTGCGGCAGGCGCGCACGATCTCCGTGTACATCACCAGTCGGGACAGCTTCTCGCGGATGTGGCCTTCGTTGCGCACGCCGTTGAGGTCCGCGGCCAGCGCCGCTGCGCCCAGCAGCAGGTCGGCGGAGGGCGGCTTGTAGGAGACGGCCGTGTGGCGGTGGAAGGTGGCGAAGGTGTTGGCGAGCGCCCCGGCGAACTGCCATTCGCCCGCCATGAACACGCGCTCGTTGGGCACGAACACGTCGTCGAAAACCGTAATGGTCTCCGTCTCGATGTGTGTCCGGCTGACGGGGAAGTCAAAGACGGCGTGCTCCGGACCGGGCATGGGGCGGCATATGAGCGTCACGCCCTTCGCGTTCACGGGAACGGCGCAGGCGAGGGCGTAGTCGGCGTCCGCCTCCGTCATGGCGCGCGTGGGCAGGAGGAAGATCTCGTTGGCCTGCGGCGCCGCCGTGGTGTGTGCCTTGGCTCCCCGGATGACGATGCCGTCCTTGCGGCGCTTGACGACGCGCACGTACATGTCGGGGTCAGGCTGCTCGTGGGGGCGCAGGCTGCGGTCGCCCTTGACGTCGGTCTGGGCCGTCGCCAGGGAGAGGTCGTTCTCCCGGCAGTAGGAGAAGAATTTCTGCACACGTTTGTTGTACGAAGTCTTCAGGGCCTTGTCCATGTCCCGGCTGACCACCAACAGGGCGAGGAGGGCGTCCGTGCCGACGGCCTTGAGCAGGTCCAGCACGCTCTTGTTGGCGGCGGTGTGCGCCTCGATGAGATTGCCGCGCTGAAGCAGCTCCTGGGACGTTGTCGGAATCATGAAGTAGCGGCTGACGGCCTTGCCCGTCTCCGGCGACGGGAAAGTGAACAGGTCCTTCAGCTTGCGGTCGCGGTTGAGGCGGTAGAGGTTTGCGGCGTGCTCGGTGCAGACGGAGAGGACGGGATGCGTGACCACGTCCCGTACTCGCTTGCCACCGATGTAGACGCGGCGGTCGTCACGGAGGCTCGCCTTGAACTGCTCGGGAGTGCGGAGAGGCATGGGGACCTCCTGCGGTAAGAGTTGGGGTCAGGCCTGCCTCAGTTTACACGACGGCGGCGAAAGCGCAAGACGCGCGAAAAAGAAGCGCGCCCGGCACTCAGTCCGGGCGCGCTTGCGATTGCCGAAGGCCGGAATTACTTGTCTATCCACATCGCCGCGGTATCACCCCAGGCGCGGTACTGGCTGGGCGTCAGGCCCTTGACCCACTTTTGCTGCGGCAGATAGGCGTCACGGACGTGGAGCCACACTTGGGGATACAGGCTCCAGAGCCGTTCCTGGGCCTGCATTACGATCTGCTTGCGCTTCGTGACGTCAAGCGTCTGGCGCTGCTGCTCCAGCAGCTTGTCCAGCGCCGGGTCGCTCAGCCTCTGGTAGTTGCGTCCTCCGGTGCTGTGGTGACGCGTGTAGAGCTGGCCGTCGGGCTCGTCCGGCGCGGAGGTGGCGCGGGCGCGGAACAGGAAGGTGCTGTTGTTGTCCTGCTCGTAGAACTGCGCCTGGTCCACCATCTTGATGGTGATGTCCATGTAGATTTTCTGGAGCTGGGACTTGCCCACTTCCATGTTGGTCAGGTTGATGAACGTGAAGCACTGGCAGCCCTCGGCCGTCACCTTGAGAGGCTTGTCCGGGCCATAGCCCGCCTCGCGCATGAGCTTCTGGGCCTCGGCAAGATCAGCCTGGCCCTCCGGCGTGGTCTTGGTGCGGTAGCCCTCGCGCTTCATCAGCTCCTGCTCTGACCACGTCCAGCCGGGGAAGGAGCGCCAGGACAGGGGGCCACTGATGTGACCACCGCCACCCAGGTTCACCTTCAGGAACTCCTCGCGGTCGGCGGCTAGGAACATGGCCTTACGGATGCGGATATCCGTGAACGGCTCCTTGTTCACGTTGGGCGACAGGGTCAGGGGGTATGGATCGGCTCGCGCAGTGAAGACGAGCTGCGTACCGCCGCGTTCGAGCTGCTGCTTCTGGGGCAGCGAGTAGAAGGCGCTGCTGTTCATGGCGTAGTCCGCGGCGCCCGTGCGGAACGCGGCGATGACCGTGGCGCTGTCCGGGACGTTGGTGTAATCCACTGCGTCCAGATACGGCAGGCCCGGGCGGTAGTAGGTGGGGTTGCGGACCGCGCGGCCGCTGACGCCAGGCACCCACTTATCAACCATGAAGGGACCGACGCCGATGGCGTTGGTCAGTTCCTTGTACGCGTCCTCTCCCTTCTGGTCCTCCATCTCCTTGTTCAGCATGGTCATGCCGGAGGTGTAGTTGCCGCGGAGATAGAACAGGATGGGGGCGAAGACGCTCTTCATCGTGATTTTAACCGTGTAGTCGTCCACCGCCTCGATCTTGTCCACCTCTGTCAGGTTGCTCTTCCAAATATAGGATGCGCCTGGGCGGCGGATGCGCTCCAGGTTCCACACGGCATCCTTGGCGGTGAACTCGCGCCCGTTGGCGGGAGGCTTGTTCTGGAACTTGACGCCCTTGCG
>JAUSIH010000092.1 GCA_030648205.1 Dehalococcoidia bacterium
GTGTATCAGTTAGGTCGTCGTCATTCCGGCGAAAGCCGGAATCCATCAGAGCGTCTCCCCCACGCACGTCTCTGGACACCGGCCTTCGCCGGTGTGACGGGTAGAGTCCCATTCCCTACCACGGCAAACTGATACACTACCGGAATAGGATATGTGGTATCTATCCGCAAAACGCCCACGGCCTCACCCCCGGCGGGGAACTTTGATTCCTGCGCCCGTCTGACAAGCTCGCGACGAATCCGGTACAATAAAGCCACGCACAAACGACACGACAATCAAGGAGACAACATGGAGCGGACTCTGATACTGGTGAAGCCCGACGGCGTGCAGCGCGGGCTGGCGGGCGAGATCCTCGGCCGCCTGGAGCGGACCGGCCTGAAATTAGTGGGGGCCAGGCTGCTGCAGATGGACACCGCCCTGGCCCGCCGGCACTACGCCGTCCATGAGGGCAAGCCCTTCTTCCCGGGCCTGGTGCAGTTCATCACGTCCGGCCCCATTGTCGCGCTGGTCTTCGAGGGGCCGCGAGCCGTCGAGGCCGCGCGCAAGGTGATGGGCGCCACGGACCCCGTCAAGGCGACGTCCGGCACCATTCGCGGCGACTTGGGCATTGACATTGGGCGTAACCTGGTGCACGGCTCGGACTCGGAGGAGACGGCCAGGAAGGAGATTGCTATCTTCTTCCGCCCGGAGGAGCTGGTCAGCTACTCCCGCTCCACCGACCCGTGGATTGTGGAGCCGAAGGCGGGCTAGGCGGCCTTGCGCGGCGGCAGGGCCACCGTCGCCTTGCCGGGCGTCATCACCTGGCCCCGCGGGTCTTCAATCCACACGTCCACGTCCACCAGGCCCCGACCGTCGGCCTGGCGCTTGCCCGTCACCTTGCCTTTGCAGACCAGCGTGTCGCCGGGAAAGCACATGACGCGGATGTTGTATCCCAGCTTCAGCAGGTCGCCGGGGACGCCGATCCAGTCGGTGAGCATCTGGGAGAGGAACACGCCGTGAAGAGGCCCCTGGACATTGGCGTCGCGGAAGCCCTGCGCCTGGGCGAACTCCTTGTCCAGGTGCAGCAGATACATGCTCCAGGTGGACGCCGCATACTGGATCATCTGGACAAGGCTGACCTTCTTGGTCAGCGCGGGCACGGCGTCTCCCACCCGCGCGTCCTCGTACCATAGGGGGGCGCCCCTGGCCGCGCTGACGCTCTCGGCGGCGGCGTAGGCCTCTGAATTGCGCGGCGGGAACCCCGACCCGGTCGGGGCGACGGTCTCTTTCTTCTCCGGCATGAAGATGAGCGTCTCGCGGTTGACCGCTATCTTCTCGCCCTTCTGGTTCGTGTAGCGCGTCTCGGAGAGCACAAAGACCAGCGGGCCGCTGCGCCCCTGCTTCTCCGACATTTCGGCGATGCGCCGCGTAGCGGTGATCAGGTCGCCCGGACGGACGGGCAGGAGCCACTCATACTCGTTGCCGCCGCGGGCGATGCGCGGCACGGGAGGCGGCAGGCTCACGCGGGAGAGACTTCGGCCATCCTTGCCCACGCGCGCGGCGAAGTTGTTGCTCATGTCGAAGACGTAGGTGGGCGGCGCGACGACTCCGCCGAAGCGCGTCTTCCGGGCGTACGCCTCGTCCACGTACAGTGGGTTCAGGTTCCCGACAGCCAGGCAATAGCGTTTGATGAGGCCCTTCTCCACGCCATCCACGCCGGGGAAGGCGTCTTCCTTGCCCAGCATGGCGCGGATTTCGGGCGTGATGAGGCTGCTCTGCACCATGGCCGACTCCTTACTAGCGGGTCCTACTGGATGCGGACGATGGTCTTGGCCTCGGCCCACACCTTGTCGAGCTGGTAGTACCTCCGCGCCTCGGGGGAGAACACGTGGACGACCACGTCGCTGAAGTCCAGGAGCACCCAGCCTGAATCGCTGGCGCCCTCCCGGTGGTGCAGACGCGTGTCGCCAACGCTCAGGGCCTGCTCCACGCCATCGGCGATGGCATCTACCTGGGGACCGGAGTCGGCGGAGCAGATGACGAAGTAGTCGGTGAAATTGCAGGCCTGGCGCAGGTCCAGCAGCATGATGTCCGACGCCTGCTTGTCGGATGCGGCCTCCGCGGCCGCGCGGGCCCTGTCCAGGCCCGTGAGCGTCTTCTTCCTTCGGGTCGTTGGGCTTTTAAGCTTGGGGCTTGTGGTCTTTGGGCTTTTGACCTTTGGTCTCTGGGTCTTCAGACGGCGCACCTCCGCGACAAAACGTTTCTTGATTGTAGTCGCCAGTTTCCGTCGAGGTCAATAGGCGGCATCCCGTCCCCGGCGTTGCTCCGCATCCGGCGGACCTTCCATGACAGCGGCGGCTCCCGCGGGCATCACAACTTGTCGTCTCCCAGCGGACGTGCGTATAATGAGCGGAGTTTCCTATCCAACGACACTCGCGCTCCACCGAAAGGAAAGGCCTATGGACAAGCCACAGCCTTACGCCTATTTCCAGAAGAAGGTCGTCCCGCTTGCTGACGCCAAGATCAGCGTGATGACCCACGCCCTCCACTATGGCACGGCCTGCTTTGAGGGCATCCGCGGCAACTGGAACGCGGAGGATGTCCAGATGTTCCTCTTCCGGGTCCCTGACCACTACGAGCGGGTGCAACGGAGCTGCCGAATCCTGAAGAT
>JAUSIH010000093.1 GCA_030648205.1 Dehalococcoidia bacterium
CTACCGTCGCGGCGCCCCGTCCCGCGCCTGCGGCCCCGACGGCGGCGCCCGCGCCTGCCCAGCCGCCGACTCCCACGCCCGCGGCCCGCGCGCCCGCGCTCACGCCCGCCCCCGCGGGGGCTGCGCCCAGGCGCGGCGGCACGCTCAGCGTCCTCAAGTTCCAGGACGCGACGCACTGGGACGCCCATCGCTCGCCGCCCATCGTCGGCCTGTGGGACTTCCTCAGCGAGACGCTCGTCAACTTCGATGGCAAGGACGGGCGCCCCGTCCCGCAGCTCGTCGAGTCGTGGGAGTACCCCAACGACAGGACCCTGGTGCTGCACGTGCGCAAGGGCGTGCGGTTCGTGAACCAGCCGCCCGTCAACGGCCGCGAGTTCACCGCCGACGACGTGGTGTGGAACCTCGACCGCATACGGCGTCCGGGGGCCACGTACCTGTGGAGGGACAACCTGCTGGCCGTGAGTTCCATCACCGCGACGGACAAGTACATGGTCAAGCTGGACCTCAAATACCCGTTCGCCCCCATGCTTGCCTACCTGCGCGGCAACACGTCCACGACGCAGCCCATGTACGCGAAGGAGGTGGAGGAGAAGCTGGGCGAGGAGGCCTACAAGGATATGAACAACGCCCGCGGCGTGGGCGCGTTCATGGTCAAGGACTACAATCCGTCCGCGCAGGCCACGCTCGTGCGGAACCCCGACTACTATCGGCAGGGAATGCCGTACATAGACGCCATCCGCGTCTCGTTCCTGTCCGACCAGGTGACGATGGCGGCCGCCCTCCGCACCGGGCGCGGCGACATGCTCGTCGGCGGCCTCGCCGACTTCCTGACCGCCGACCTGAAGAACGACATCGAGAGGACAAACAAGGTCATTACGTGGTCGTCCACGCCGGACGCCTTCATCGTCGGCCTCGTCCCCAATCTGCAGCGCAAGCCCTTCGACGACATCCGCCTGCGCAAGGCGATCTTCCTGGCGATGGACCGCCAGGAGACGCTCAAGGTCATCCTGGGCGCGGGAGGCCACATCAGCGGCCCGCTGTCGTGGAAGCTATTCCCCGGCTGGACCTGGTCCGAGCAGGACCTGTTGAAGCGGGAGGGCTACCGCCAGCCCAAGGACCCGGACATCGCGGAGGCGCAGCGGCTCATGAAGGAGCTGGGCTATGGGCCGGACAAGCTGCTGGAGATTCAGGCCGAGGGGACGACCTTCGTGCCGTGGCTCAACATCACCCCCATGGAGGTGGCCAAGTCCCAGCTCAGAAAGATTTGGATTAACATCACCATCAAGGTGGAGGACGGCGCTCAGTACCTGGCGAACGACCCCAAGGGCGATTTCCTGTTCCGCTCCCGCGGCTACACCACGCCGCCGGAAGTGGACGCGCAGCTCTACACGCGCCACCACACGGGCGCGGGCCGCAACTTCCAGAAGCTGAGCGACGACGCGCTGGACAAACTCCTGGACACGCAGCGGCAGGAACTGGACGTGACGAAGCGGAGGCAGCTCATCCTCCAAGCCCAGGAAAAGCTCTGGAGCCTGTACCCCGCCACGTGGCTCTTCACGCGGGAGGCCTTCATCCCCCGACAGCCGTGGGTGAAAGGCCCGGACTTCACCGCGTGGCGCTTCTGGGGCGAGCCCGCCGAGCTCTGGCTGGACAGGTAGCCGCCAGTCGTCCGTCCCCGTTCACGGCGCGCGTGCGCCCCGCCGAAAGCGGACGGTTCGGGACAAGCCTGCCGAGCGCGGGCCCTCGCTTTCGACGGGCAAGGGTGCAGGGAACGACAGGCGCTCCCCTGTCACCCCGAGTGAAGCGAGGGGTCTCCCTCGGGAGGCCCCATGTGGGAGATTCCTCGCCCTTCCTCGGAAGGACTCGGAATGACAGAGGGTGCATGGGCGCAGCCCCGCCGGGCTTGCGGAGCCTGCCTTATGCGCGGCCCTCGCTTTCGACGGGCAAGGGTGCAGTCCTTCCGCGGAAGGACTGCCGGAGGGCGCGGGAGGTGTCCTCCCGCATCCGTCCTATCTCTTCCCCCTCTCCTGCCAGGAGAGGGGGTCAGGGGGTGAGGCCGCCCGCCCTCTACCCGTGCGGGTCCTGGAGATTGCCGAAGAAGTCCGTGACCGTGACCCGATTGCCCGCCGTGCTTCTTCCGTGGAAGGACGGGGCGTGACCTCCGCGCTGGAAACAGCTCGCGCCATGCTGCACCTCCCCGTGTAGCTGGTGTGTCCATGCGCCGCTCCGCCTTGCGGAGGACCGCCTGCGCGTCCCTCCCCCGAAGGACGGGCGTGGTGAGAGTGTTATGGCACAGAAGGCGGGGGCGAGTCAAGGGGGAGGGGTCTATACAAAGGAGATTCTTTCAATGGTATACTCCATACGAAATCCCTTTGAGGATTGGCGTGTATGGCTATTTGCAAATACCACATGTGGTCTCCGACCATATGCGAAGAGCAGGCAATTGACAGCTATTCAGGGTTCTGCATTTTGCACTATCCTGACGCAAACAAGGATGTGGAGTTATTCACAGAAACACTCAGGTCTTCTATAAGCAAGGCTGAGAAGAACAAGAAAGAGAAGGACATCTGGATCAGAGGCGTCGTATTTCCCCCTAGGTTCAATTGTCTCGGATTTGAAGCTTTTGGCAAGCATGTCATTTTTGTTGACGCCTGCTTTCTCGGCGAAGCTTGGTTCAATGGGGTCAAATTTGCGAACGGAGTGGGTTTCTCTAGTACGAGATTTGAAGGCCCCGCCTACTTTTTCCTCGAATTCTCCAATGCCGCAAGTAGCTGGTTTATAACTACAGTATTCCGAGAAAGCGTGAGGTTTAAACGCGCCGTATTTCCGGGTGCTGAAAGCAAGGGAACAGTCCGTTTCGAAAGCACCGTCTTCGAGAAACCGCATGAAGTGTTTTTCGAAAGTGTCGATCTAAGTAAGACGTCTTTCTATGGCACAAATCTGTTAGGCGTGCATTTTGTGGACGTAACTTGGCCGAAGGTGATAGAGCATCCGTGGAATTGGTTAGGCGTGCATAGGTCAGCGAAACTGATTTACGATGACCCGAGAATTCATTCAAAGTATGAAGACGATACATACAATACAGAGTCTTTGCAAAACCGTTATCAAGTCGCTGGAGAACTCTACCGCCAGCTACGTATCAACATGGAGCAAAGCAAACAGGAGATCGAGGCCGGAGATTTCTATATAGCACAGATGGACATGCGTCAACATGACCCCAGTCTTTATCGGTTATTATCCCGTGTGTTTTTGCCCGTCTATAGATTTGTTGCTTTGTATGGGGAAAGTATTTCGCGCCCCTTTACGTTGTATATCTTGTTGGCCAGCCTGCTATTTGCACCGCTTTATCTATGGGGTGGTTTTGGTATGGGAGACATCGCGGATCCTCCGTATCATAGAACGATTCTGCAACCGTCAGCAATCTTGCAGGACGGGTTTTGGCGAGATTATGTACATGCGTGGTTTCTGGCCATCACTGCTGGATTACCGTATAGTCCGCCGAACGATCTCCTTTCTTGGTTTCTCTACCCGCTGCGTTATATCAATATTCTCGTCAACATTTTG
The DNA here is from genome assembly GCA_030648205.1 of Dehalococcoidia bacterium. NCBI lineage: Bacteria > Bacillati > Chloroflexota > Dehalococcoidia > Dehalococcoidia bacterium. The sequence continues at coordinate 3,565 of JAUSIH010000093.1, forward strand.
CTTGTGTCTCTCATCGCTGTCGCCCTGCGCCGCCAGTTCAAGCGCTAGGCCGTCTCTCTGCTGCGTCTCCCTAACCTCACCCCCAACATGCGCCGTCGCGTCCAGAGCCGGCCCTCCCCCTCTCCGCATGCGGAGAGGGGCTAGGGGTGAGGTTAAACCCCCTATCCCTTCACCACGCCCATCGGGCGCAGACGGCACACGCGCTTGCTCAGCCCCGCCGCGTGTGCCACCTCCACCACGTCCGCCACGTCCTTGTACGCCTCGGACACCTCCTCCGCCAGGCCCGACCAGCTCGCCGCCTTCACCACGATCCCCTGCTTCGCCAGCTCCTTCGTGATGTCCACCCCGCGCATCGCCTTCTTGGCCGCATGGCGGCTCTGCCGTCGTCCCGCGCCGTGGCACGTCGAGCCGAAGCTCCGCTCCATCGCCTCCGGCACCCCCGCGCACAGGAACGAGTAGCGCCCCATGTCGCCGGGAATCATCACGGGCTGGCCGACCTCGCGGTACTGCTCCGGCACGTCCGGGTGCCCTGGCGGGAACGCCCGCGTCGCGCCCTTGCGGTGCACGCACACCTCCGTCTCTTTGCCCTCGACGACGTGCCGCTCCATCTTCGCGATGTTGTGGCACACGTCGTACACCTGCCGGATGCCCATCGAGCGCCAGCTCCGCTTGAACACGTTCTGGAACGACTCCCGCACGAAGTGGGCGATGCACTGCCGGTTCGCCCACGCGTAGTTGCCCGCGCACGCCATCGCCGCCAGGTAGTCGCGGCCCTCCGGCGACGACAGCGGCGCGCACGCGAGCTGCCTGTCCGGCACGCTGATGCCGTACCGACGCATCGCCTGGTCCATCACCTTCAGGTAGTCCTCGCACACCTGGTGGCCGAACCCGCGCGACCCGCAGTGAATCATCACCGTCACCTGGCCGACGTCGTGGATGCCGAAGGCCGCCGCCGTCACGGGGTCGAATATCTCGTCCACCACCTGCACTTCGAGGAAGTGGTTGCCGGAGCCGAGCGTGCCGAGCTGGCCGCCGCCGCGCTCCCTCGGCTTCGGGCCGACCGTCGAGGGGTCCGCGCCCGGCAGGCAGCCGCCGCCCTCCGTCGCCAGCAGGTCGTCGGCGTCGCCGTAGCCGTGGTCAACCGCCCAGCGTGCGCCCTGGCGCATCACCTGGTCGCTCTCGTTGCCGCGCAGGTGTATCTTGCCCGACGACCCCACGCCGGAGGGCACGTTGCGGAATAGCTCCAGCGTCAGCTCCTCCAGCGCGGGCCGCACTTCTTGCTCCGACAGGTCGGTGCGCAGCAGCCGCACGCCGCAATTGATGTCGAAGCCGACGCCGCCCGGCGAGATGACGCCGTCGCTGGCGCGCATCGCCGCCACGCCGCCGATGGGGAAGCCGTAGCCCCAGTGGATGTCCGGCATCGCCAGCGACGCCATGACGATTCCCGGCAGCGTGGCTACGTTCGCCACCTGCTCAAGCGACTGGTCCCGCCGGATGTCGCGCATCATGCGCTCGTCCGAGAACACGACGCCGGGGACGCGCATGCCGGGCTTGTAGTCGCGCGGTATCTCCCAGCGGTGCTCGTCTATCTGGCGGAGCCTGCCCTGCCACTCGGAAGTCATTGTCGCGCCCCCTTCAGCCGCCGAAAGCTCTACCGCCCCTTCCACTGGGGCGGGCGCTTCTCCAGGAAGGCCCGCACGCCCTCCTCCGCGTCCTCCGTCAGGCGGGCGAGGACGCGCTGGTCCCGCGCCACCAGCAGCGCCTTGTTGAACTCCACGTCCTGCACCATCAGAATGGTCTCCTTGCACAGGCGCAGCGCCTCCGGGCTGAGGCTCGCGATGTGCAGCGCCATCTCGCGGGTGGCCCGCGGCAGCTCGTCGTGCGGCACGACGCGGTTCACCAGCCCCAGGCGCCACGCCTCCTGCGCGTCAATCAGCTTGCCCGTCAGCGCCATCTCGAAGGCGTGCTTGCGCGGCACCGTGCGGAGAAGGCTGACCATGGTCACGCCTACGGTCAGGCCGCGCAGAATCTCCGGATAGCCGAACCGCGCTTTGTCGGAGGAAATCGCCATGTCGGAGAACGACACGACTCCCGCGCCCACGGCGTCCCCGTTCACGGAGGCGATGACGGGCCGCGGGTGGTGCATGATCGTCTTGTACACCGCGATGACGTGGTTGTACGCCGCCCTGTCGTCCAGCGCCTTCACCTGCTGCAAGCCCTTCAGGTCGGCGCCCGCGCAGAACGCCTTGCCCACTCCCGTGACGACGACAACCCGGCACGCCGCGTCCGCCGCGAGCGCGTTCAGCGCGTGGACCACCTCGGATGTGACCGGTTCGCCCAGCGGATTGCGCCGCTCCGGCACGTTCAGCGTGACCGTGCCGATGCCGTCGCTGACGTCCATCAGGATGCTGGTGTAGGACATCGCTCTCCTCTACTTCTTCCCGCGTATGGGCCGCGACACGAAGTACGAGTCGCCGAACGTGGGCACGAACACGGAGTGCAGGCCCGAGTCGCCGCCCGCGACGATGATCTGGAACTGCTCCGGCCTGTTCGCCAGCGGCGTGAAGCCGTCTTTCGCCCTGCCGGTGCGGATGTAGTCGGCGTGGAAGTCCTTGGGCCAGTGCTCCAGCGGCACCCGGCTCGTCCGCTCCAGCAGCGCATTCTGCACGTCCCGCCTGGACATGCCCTCGCGGGCCAGCAGGGCGGCGTGGTCCGGGTTCAGCACGACCAGCATTTCGCCCAGGCCGAAGAACGGCCACATGTTGATGCTGCCGACCGCCTCCATGGAGTGCGAGAAGGTGCGCAGCAGGCCGTCCGCGTCCTTGCTCTGCGAGTTCGTCATATTCGTCGTGCCCGTCGCCGCCACCAGCGTCACCGTGCTCTCCTCCGCGCGGAAGCCGCGCTCCACGTGCCACGGCTGCCACGGGGAGCGCTCCTCCCACTCGCCGAAGCAGAACGTATAGCGCCCGGGCTGCCCCTGCGTGGACTTGCTCACGTCGCCCGGGACAGCTCCGCCCACGTTGAGCTGGATGAGGCGCACCGCCCGGCCGATGGTGGCGTTGGCGCGCCATCCCGGCCCCATGCACCCGTACGCGCAGTTGATGTCCAGCGCCTTCCGGATGGGGCCGTTCACGACGGTGAGCAGGCAGACCGGGTTGGTGGTGGTCTGGATGCCCGCCAGCTCGAACTTCAGGTCGGTCATCGCCTCGACGACGGCGATGAGCACGGGCAGGTACTCCGGCTTGCACCCGGCCATCACCGCGTTGACGGCAATGCGCTCCACCGTCGCGTCGCCGTTCCGCGGCGCCACGCGCGCCACCACGTGGTCCGGCTTCATGTCCACCGCGGCGAGCATCGCGGCCAGCCGCGTCTCCGTCGGCGGGACGATGGGCAGACCGTCTGTCCAGCCCTGCTCGCAGGCGTGCTCGTAGGCCGCGTAGGCCCCCTCCAGGGAGTCGTCTATCTGCGTTCTGTCTTTTATCATCGTGACCCCGCCGCGGGCTTCGGTTTCGCGCTCTTCGTGACCTGCGCCAGAATCTGGGGAAAGGCCTTGTCCGCTATGGCGCGGATCTCCTCGCGGGTGCGCGTCTCGAACGGGTGCGGCACCACGACCATCGGCAGGTCGGGGTAGCCGTGCGACGCCGCGTAGGACTTCGCCAGCGAGACGAACACCTCGTCAACAATGGACACCGTGGGGACGCCGCGCTTCTGAAGCTCAACCGAGTCGTAGATACACCACGACGTGCAGGAGCCTCAGCCCGCCAGTCCCACGATGGCCCAGTCCACCTGCCCGGCGAAGTCGTCGATCGCCTTCTGGACCTGCGCCTCGCGTCCGGCGCGGCCAATGCGCCCCGCGTGGTCGCGCGTCTTGAAGATGTCGCCGACGCCGTACGTGGCCGCGACCCTGTTCAGCGTCCGCGACCCGGCGGGCTTCGCGTGCTGCTCCAGCAGCTCCTGGATGCGCTCCACGAAGTCCTCGAAGTTCCACCAGTCAATGCGGTACCCGACGGTCTTGCCGTCCACGGACGTCAGCCGCGGCGCCAGCGGGCGGTCCGCCTTCGGCGGCGGCGCCACCGGGCTGAGCATGTCAACTCTGGCTGTGGGCATAGGCCGTGCCTCCTTGTTAGAACGGTGCGGATACCTCTTCGACCTATTCTACCAGCGCGTGCGCCGCCATGTGCCGCTTGTGAACGCAGTATTTAACTTGACAACGCCAGCACGGTTGATTAATATTCCCCAGTCCTGTATAGTGCATAAGTACTACTAGGTAATGCAACAGCACTATTCCCACGCTTCAGCCCGCCACAATGGCGGGCTGGTCATAGCCGGAAACTCGAGGCGCCAACCCCAGTTCGTTAGTTATGGAAAAGGAGTCACCCGTGAAAAGAGCGACCATAAAGGCATTCTCTGTCTCTCTGGCCCTCATCTTTGTCATCGGTCTGCTTATGGCGGGCGTTGTCCCCGCCAGCGCGCAGGACCTGGTCATCGACGACTTCGCGTCCGGGACTGTGACGCTGTCGGCCTGCGGCAATTCAACGTTCAACTATTACCAGAGTCCTACCATAGTCGGCGGCGCTCGCGAGTTGCAGCTGCGCGATGGACACAGCTGCGCCCTCGGGGGGAGCGCGCGCATGAGAGTCGATGCGACAGCGGGGATCGCGGAGTGGTACGGGGCCACCGCTCCCGAGGGGAGCTTTCAGTACGGCACCGAGATTGGAACCATCGATTATCCTTGGAGCCTAAGCCCCAACAAAAATAAGGGCACTCCGCTGAATCTCTCCCTGACCCTGGGCGATAAGATTCGCATCGAGATGGTGCAAGTCCAAAACCCCTTCATTCAGATCCGGCTGCGTGACGGGGCGGGCGCGACCTATGTACAGAATTTCTCGCTGGCCGTGGGGACCAACCTTTTGCCGCTGTCCAGCTTCCCGGGTCTCACCCCGGCGGCGGCCGCCGACATCGACGGCATCAGCTTCCGAGGCTCGGCGAGCTCCGGCAACACCCCTGGCAGCGGCGATATCGTTGGCCTGTTTGCCATCGCAGCACCAGCCAATACCCCACCCACCGTCGCGGCCACTAACGCGAGCGTCACCACTCCTGCAGGAATGCCAGCCACCAACTCGGGCACCTACAGTGATACGGACGCCGGTCAGACCGTCGCCATCACAGCGTCGGTCGGCACCGTGACCAAGACGGGCACCAACAGCGGCACTTGGTCGTGGAGCAATCCGTCAACGATCCCGACCTCTTACAACGTGACTGTTACGGCCAACGACGGCAACGGCGGGATCGCCACTACCAGCTTTGCCGTGACCGTTACCTCCGTCGTGTACACCAGTGGAGCTCAGGTCCAAACCTGGAATCCGATCTTCCCGAGCTCTGCATACTCGGATTGGCCTAACCAGGCTTGTGTGCCAATGCCAGCGGTCGGCCTTGGCGCCAACTGGGTGAATCCGCATAACGCCTTTTCCTTTGGAACGAACGCACACCCGTGGCAACCCACCGCTGGGTTCATAGCCGACTGGATCAACGCGTGGAGCAATTTGGGTTCCCAGGGCCCCAGCGGGCAGAGCTGGACGAAATATCAGACACAAGTCAGCGGCAACGGCAGTTTCGTGCTCAACCTGCTTGCGGATAACTGCTCCTGGGTCTACCTCGACGGGACGCTGGTGGGCTTCCAGAATGCTAACCTGCAGCCGAGGACGTACCCTGTGACCCTGTCCGGGGCCTCCACCCTTACGTTCATCATCTTCGATGGCGGCGGTTTGGCCGGCGGCATGTATCGCCTGGAGACAAACTCCGGAAACGTTACCTTCCCGGTCATCGCAGCCGATAACGCCTCGGTCACGACGAACCAGGGGACGCCGGCGACCAACACCGGCACCTACAGCTACGCCAACGGCGGCGGCAACGTGCCCGTCACGGCTTCCGTCGGCACGGTCACCAAGACCGGCACCAACAGCGGTACGTGGTCATGGAGCAACCCGTCCAACGCCGCTCCGTTCGACTACGACGTGACTATCACGGCGGGCAGCGGTCCCGCTGCCTTCACGCAGTTCCATGTGCATGTGGTCACGAACGCGCCGCCCACGGTGTCCGCCGCCAGCGCTTCCGTCAGCGTCAACGAAGGCTTAACGGCAGCCAACACCGGCTCCTACAACGACTCTGATGCTATTCAGACCGTCGCCATCACAGCGTCGGTCGGCACCGTCACCAAGACGGGCACCAACAGCGGCACATGGAGCTGGAGCAATCCCGCGCCAGACGGCCCTTCTAACTACAACGTGACCATCACGGCCAACGACGGCAACGGCGGCGTGACTACGACGACCTTTGCCATCGCCGTCACCAACGTGAACCCGACGGCGAACGCCGGACCGGACGTCACCCAGTTCTGGGGCCTGTTGGTGACGCTCACCGGCGCCGGCGCGGACGTCAGCCCGATTGACGTGGCTGCGGGCCTCATCGCCACGTGGATCTTCGGCGACGGCCCGGGCACGGCCTCCGGATTCAGCGTCACGCACACCTACGCCGCTCCAGGCGGCTACACCGCCACGCTGACCGTCAAGGACAAGGACGGCGGCACGGGCTCGGACACGGCGCTGGCCACCATCAAGAAGCGCGGGACCAGCGTGGCCTACACCGGCGCCACGACGTCCACCTTTGGCTTCGGCGCGACCCTCTCCGCGAAGCTGACGGACGTGGTGGACGCGGGCACGGCCCTGCTGGGCGGCCGCGCGATCACCTTCACGGTGAACGGCAACACCATCACGGCGACCACGAACGCGAGCGGCGTGGCCACGGCGACGGCGCCGGCGCTGCTGATGCCGGGGACGTACCCGGTGGCGGTGGCCTTCGCCGAGGACGGCTACTATCTCGCCTCGACGGCGCAGGGGACCCTGACCGTCCAGAACACGGTGGGCGGCAAGGTCACGGCGGGCACGCTGCGGTCGGCCAACAATGGCCGGGGCGGGTTCAACGTCCAGGCGGACGGCACGGGCGTGAAGGGTGAACTGGAGTTCCAGAACAACACAGTGAACTTCCACGCGCCGACGATGACCGCGCTGGGCGTCTCGCCGGACAAGAAGAAGGCGTGGTTCGCAGGCGTGGGCAAGGACGGCGCGCCGTTCGTAGCCTACGTGGAGGACAACGGCGAGCCGGGCCGCAACGACAAGTACCAGATCTGGATAGGGGGCACGTCGCAGAACGGCGACGGATCGCTGACGGGAGGCAACGTCCAGATACACTAGGCGAGTAGGCAAAAACAGCGCCTGACGTAGAGACGGGCCTGGTCATCATGACCAGGCCCGTCTCATTGCGTCGCTGAAGCGTTGGCGCGGCGGCCTACACGTCGAAGATGACGCGGACGCGCGCGGGCGGGCCGTCCTCCACCAGCAGCATGTGGTACGTCGCCGCCTTCACTGCGGCGCGGATATCGTGGCGGGCGCGGAGGTGCGCGCCGTCCATCTCCAGCACCTCCGCGCGGCGCACGAGAAACCCCTGCGTGTCGAACAGGAACACCAGTTCGTTCAGGAATTCGACGAGCAGCGCCTCGCGGTCCGGCGCCTCCGCGGCACCTCGCGCGTCTCGCGCTCGCGCACCGCGTCCAGGTCGGTCATCGTGGCCGTCAGGCCCTGCGCCGCGTTGGCGAACGCCTCCGCGAGCGTGGCCCCGTGCGCGTGGCCCCGTGCGCGACGATGCCCCCTCGCGGCCATTATAGCAAGAGCGGACCACGTCCCCCATCCGGAAGGCAGGCGTGTTCTGTCACAACGCATGGTGCAGGCGCGCGGCCCCTCGAAAGGTGCTGGGAACCCTCGGTTCCCAGCCGGGGGCACGGGGGTGTCCCCCGTCGTTCTCTTCCTCCCCCTCTCCAAAATTTGGTGTGGGGGACCGTGGGGGTGAGGTCGGAAAGCGGTTGCGGGCCGTATCTCGGCAGGGTAAGATGGACAGCTAGACCCTCGAAATACATCAATTTCGCCCTGGAGGCCCGCATGTTGCTGCGACCCTTTCCCTGGGACGACCTGCCCAATCTCTACGACAGCTTCCGCTGCGGACGCTCGACGGAGTGGGCCGCCCGCGGCAAGCCCTTCGCCATGCCCGGCGTGGACAAGCCGCACTATGCGCCCGACCGCCTGTGCGACGTCCGGCACATCAAGCTGGAGGTCGCCTTGGACTTCAAGCGCAAGCGCATCTCCGGCGTCGCGTCGCACACGCTGGCCGCCGTCAACGACGGCCTCACCGCGCTAGACTTGGACAGCATTGACCTGGACATCAAGGCGGTGCGCCTGGGCGGCAAGCCGCTGGCGTTCGATGTGCGGCAGGACAAGCTCCACGTGGAGCTAGGCCGGCCCTGCAAGGCGGGCGAGGAGTTCGTCCTTGCCGTCCAGTACGAGGGCAGCCCCCGGCGCGGCCTCTACTTCAACGCGCCGGACAAGCACTACCCCAAGAGGCCGCTCCAGGCCTGGACCCAGGGCGAGGACATGGACTCCCGCTTCTGGTATCCCTGCTTCGACTTCCCGAACCAGAAGGCCACCAGCGAGGTCATCGCCACGGTGCCGGAGCCATTCGTCGCGCTCTCCAACGGACGCCTGGTCAAGACCACCAGGAACGCCAAAGGCAAAACCCGGACATACCGCTGGCTCCAGGACAAGCCCCACGCCAACTACCTGATAACGCTCGTGGCGGGCGACTACGCCCAGGTGAAGGGCAAGGCGGGCAGGGTGCCGCTTGATTACTACGTGCCACGAGGCAGGGAGAAGGACGTGGAGCGCGCCTTTGGCCGGACGCCGGAGATGGTCCGGTTTTTCGCCTCCAAGATCGGCGTGCCGTACCCGTGGGACAAGTACGCCCAGATCGTCGTGGCGGACTTCATCTTCGGCGGCATGGAGAACACCAGCGCCACGACCCTGACGGACAACGCGCTGTTCGACAAGCGCGCGGCCATTGACTACGACGTGGACGGTCTCATCGCCCACGAGCTGGCCCACCAGTGGTGGGGCGATCTGCTCACCTGCCACGACTGGTCCCACGCCTGGCTCAACGAGGGCTTCGCCACCTACTTCGACGCCCTGTTCAAGGAGCACCACCGGGGCCAGGACGAGTTCCGCTACCAGATGCTCATGAACGCGCGGGGCTACATGATGGAGGACGCGAGCCGCTATCGCAGGCCCATCGTCACCAACGTGTACGCCGAGCCTATAGACATCTTCGACCGGCACCTGTACGAGAAGGGCTCCCTCGTGCTGCACATGCTGCGCTACGTCCTGGGAGACGACCTGTTCTGGAAGGCGCTGGGCCACTACTGCCGCACGTTCCGGGGCAAGACGGTCGTGACCAAAGACCTGGAACGCAGCATCGAGGAGACGACCGGGCGCAATCTGAGCTGGTTCTTCGACGAGTGGGTCTACAAGGGCGGCCATCCCAACTTCAAGGTGGCCTATGCCTGGGACGACGCCACGAAGAGCGCCTCCCTGTCCGTCTCCCAGACCCAGGAGGTGGACAGCCTCACGTCGCTCTTCCGCATGCCCGTGGACATCTCCTTCGCCACGTCGCAGGGCGAGCGCGTCACGCGCGTGCAGATTGAGCAGAAGGAGCACACCTTCTACTTTCCCCTGCCGGAGAAGCCCCTCATGGTGCGCTTCGACCCCGGCAACTGGGTGCTGAAGACGGTGGACTTCTCGCCGCCGAAGGAGATGCTGCTGCACCAGCTCAAGAACGACGACGACGTCACGGGCCGTATCGCCGCGGCGCAGGCGCTCGCCAAGCTGGGTGGACAGGACGTCATCGCGGCGCTCAAGGAGGCGGTGGTCAAGGACGGCTTCTGGGGCGTGCAGGCGGAGGCCGCCCGCGCGCTGGGCCAGATGAAGAGCGAGGCGGCCATGCAGGCGCTCATCGAGGCGCTGCCGCGGGTGTCGCGCCCCCGGGCGCGGCGCGGCGTCGTGGGCGCGCTGGGCGAATACAAGGACGAGGCGGCGGCGTCCGCGCTGCTCCCATTCGCGGCGCGCGACAAGAGCTACTTCGTGGAGGCGGAGGCGGCGCGCGCCCTGGGCAGGACGCGGGACAAGCGCGCCTATGAGGCGCTGGAGAAGGCGCTGTCCAGGGAGTCGTACGCGGAGGTCATCCGCGCGGGCGCCCTCGACGGCCTCGCCGAGCTGCGCGAGGAGAAGGCCATTCCGCTGCTGACCGAGTGGACGCGGCAGGGCAAGCCGCAGCAGGCCCGCTCGCCCGCCGTCCTCGCACTGGGCAAGCTCGGCGAGGGCAAGAAAGAGGTGCTGGAGCGCCTGGTGGACATGGTGAACGACCCCTGGCTGCGCGTGCGCCTCTCGACGATTGAGGCGCTGGCCATCTTGAAGGACGTGAAGGCCATCCCCGCGCTGGACGCGCAGGTGACGCGCGACCTGGATGGCAGGGTCAAGCGCGCCGGGCGGGAGGCCATCGCGCGGATCCGCGAGGGCAAGGACCGCACGGACGACGTGAAGAAGCTGCGCGACGACTTCGATAAGATGGCGGAGGAGAACAAGAAGCTGCGCGACCGCCTGGACAAGCTGGAGGCGAAACCATCCGAGCAGCCGAAGCCCAGGGCAGAGGAGAAGCCGGCGCGCAGGCCGAAGCCCGCCGCCAAGAAAAAGGGCTAGCGTGGTGTCCCCGAAGTTCGCGACCAGTGTCATTGCGAGAAGGCGCAGCCGACGAAGCAATGACACTTTGTACACAGATTTCAGGGACGGAACACTAGCGGGGAAGGGGCGGGAACCCGCGGTTTCCCCGCCCTGCTTCTGCCGCGACCGCGAGTGCGCTACAATAGTGCCCGCGGGACGCCCCTGAAGGAGAGATCCCTCGTCCTTTCGGCGAAGGGCTCGAAATGACAGCGATAAGCGCTCATCCTGAGCCTGTCGAAAGGTGCGCGGACAACTACAGAGCCTATCACTCAAGGGAGGAAGCGCCATGACCACCACAGTCGAGAAGAAGACCGAGGGGAAGGCTCCCCTGAAGGTCGTTGGCACGCGGCCCATCCGCCACGACAGCCTGGACAAGGTCACCGGCCGCGCCAGGTTCGGCGCCGACATTGACATGGCCGGGATGCTGCACGGCAAAGTCCTCCGCAGCCCCCACGCGCATGCCCGCATCCGCTCCATTGACGTCCGCAAGGCGCTGGCCCTGCCCGGCGTCAAGGCCGTCGTCACCGCCAGGGACCTGCCCATCATAAAGGACGCGGTCGTTGACTTCGGCGAGACGCAGGGCAACGCCCGGATGCTGGCGGAGAACGTGCTGGCGCACGCCAAGGCGCTGTACGTCGGGCACGCCGTCGCGGCGGTGGCCGCCACCAGCCCGCACATCGCGGAGGAGGCCCTGAAGCTCATCGAGGTGGACTACGAGGTGCTGCCTCCCGTCATGAACGTCCGCGACGCGATGAAGGACGGAGCGCCCCTTCTGCACGACGACATGACTCTCAGGAACGTCGCTGAGCGGTTCGCGCGCGGGACGGACACGGGCATCAAGAGCAACATAGCGAGCCACATTCAGTTCAAGCGCGGCGACCTGGAGAAGGGGTTCCAGGAGGCCGCCGTCGTCGTGGAGCGCGAGTTCAACACGCGCACCGTCCACCAGGGCTACATTGAGCCGCACGTCTCCACGGCCTACTGGGCGCCGGACGGCCACATCACCGTCTGGACCAGCACACAGGGAGCCTTCGGCATCCGCGACCAGACCGCCGCGATGCTTGACGTTCCGCCGTCCACGGTCAAGGTCGTGCCAATGGAGATAGGCGGCGGCTTCGGCGGCAAGATCAACACCTACCTTGACCCGGTGGCCGCCCTCCTGTCGCGCAAGAGCGGCCAGCCCGTCAAAATGGTGATGACGCGGAAGGAGGTCTTCGAGGCCACGGGCCCGACCTCCGCCTCGTACATGCGCGCTAAAATAGGCGCGGCGAAGGACGGCCGCATCACGGCGGCCCAGCTTTACCTGGCCTTCGAGGCGGGCGCGTTCCCCGGCTCGCCGGTGGGCGCGGGCGCGGGCACCGGCCTGGCCCCCTACAAGATTGACAACCTGCTGGTGGACGGCTACGACGTGGTGGTCAACAAGCCCAAAGTCGCAGCCTACCGCGCACCCGGCTCGCCGCAGGCCGCCTTCGCCGTCGAGACCGTCGTGGACGAGCTGGCCGAGAAGCTGGGCATGGACCCCCTGGAGTTCCGGCTGAAGAACGCGACCAAAGAGGGCGACCGGCTCCCCAGCGGCGTGCAGATGCCGCCCGTGGGATACATCGAAATGTTGCAGGCGATGAAGCAGCACCCGCACTACAGCGCGCCGCTCTCCGGGCCGAACCGGGGCCGTGGCGTCGCGGTGGGCTACTGGCACAACGCCGGCTTCTCGTCGTCCGCCACGCTCAGTGTCAACGCCGACGGCAAGGTCAGCCTCGTCACCGGCTCCGTGGACATCGGCGGGACGCGCACCGCCGTCGCCATGCAGGCCGCCGAGGTGCTTGGCATCCGCGCCGAGGACGTGATGCCCACTGTGGGCGACACCGACTCCGTCGGCTGGACGGGCGTCACCGGCGGCAGCCGGACCGCCTTCTCGACGGGACTGGCCGCCATCGCCGCGGCGGAGGACGTCAAGCGCCAGATGATCGCCCGCGCGGCGCTCCTGTGGGAGACGCAGCCCCAGGACGTGGCGGTCAGGGACGGCGTGTTCGTCTCGACGAAGAACCCTCAGAGCAGGCTGACCTTCAAGGAGCTGGCGGGCAAGCTCATGCGCACCGGCGGGCCGGTGTCTGCCTCCGCCTCCTCCAACCCACGGAAGGTCAGCCCCGCCGTCGCGGGACTCATCGTGGACGTGGAGGTGGACACGGACACGGGCAAGACCACTCTGCTGCGCTGCACCGCCTTCCAGGAGGTGGGCAAGGCCGCGCATCCCACCTACGTCGAGGGCCAGACGCAGGGCGGCACGGCGCAGGCCCTCGGCTGGGCGCTGAACGAGGAGTACGTCTGGAGCAAGGACGGCGTCATGCTCAACTCCACGTGGCTCGACTACCGCATGCCCACCAGCCTTGACCTTCCCATGATCGAGGCGGTGCTTGTCGAGGTGGGGAACCCGGCCCATCCCTTCGGCATACGTGGCGTCGGCGAGGTCTCCATCGTCCCGCCCCTGGCCGCCGTTGCCAACGCCGTCCACAAGGCCATCGGCGTCCGCATGCGCGACCTGCCCATGTCGCCGGAGGCCGTCCGCCGCGCCATCGAGGCGAAAAGCGCCACGGGGTAGGCCGGTTATGGCTGTCGTGTGGATACCGTCCCTGCTGCGGAAGCACACGGGCGGCGCGGAGCGGGTGAGGGTGGAGGGCGCGACGCTGCGTCAGGTCGTCGCCAACCTGTGTGCGCGCTACCCGGGCGTCAGGCCGCGGCTGCTGACCGAGGACGGACAGTTGCAGTCGGGCATGGCCGTTGCCATTGACGGCGAGACGAACCACCTGGGCCTGCTGGAGCCTGTGCGCGAGGACTCAGAGGTCCACTTCATCCCCGCCGTCTCCGGCGGGTAGCGTAGCGCGAGCGGCGCATCAGGGTCGGTCCCTACCGGGTCGTGTACGACATCCACGACGACCGCGCGCTGGTGGTGGTCCTCAAGGTGGCCCGTCGCAGCGAAACTACCTACAGGCGATAGTGGCTTTCCACGGCCCGACCTGGCGCCACGGCTGAGGCAACTCGTTACATCCTCTCATCAGAACAGCCTCGAACCCTCGCGACGGATACGCCGAAGGTGTGCTCAGACTCGATTGGAATCTCTTAATCCACCCACTCCTTTAGCGCCCATTCCAGCAGAGCGTTTTCTCGGTCCTCAATTGCGCGTCGTCCCCAACGAGGGAGCCTACCCCCCACCTCTCGGGCGACCAAAAGGCCTGTTTTGGTGTATTCGTCGGCCTTCTCCCTCGGAGGCTTCGCGCCCAGCTTAGAGTTCAGCTTCGGTGGAAGTACCAGCAGGTTGCCAAGCCAATGGACCCAGTCCGCGCTCTCCGAACTTTGGGGAAGAATGTGCTCGATGGAATCGGCTGCGCTAGCCTCCCAGATACGGTTCCACTGTTCGTTGTCGAAGTTTTGCCCAGCTTTCCGAGCAAGATACTCTTCGTACCTGTAGAAGAAGTAGCGGAGTTCTTCCTGCCATCCTTCATAGCAGTTGGTTTTGCTCAGATGCTGGACGGCCTTAGCAATGGGGAACTCCGCACCAATGTCGGATAACTTCGCCAGGATCGTGGTAGCAGGCAGCTTTTCTCTAGTAATGCTCCACGCGAGCCGAACGTAGTTGCCCACAGCCCATCGAGCGTCCTTGTCAGACATTCCGTAGATGCGAAATGTGACGTTCTCCCAGCGGCGCAGGACTCGCTCCTTTTCAGCTTCGCTGAGGTCCCGGCGAAGATTCACTGCTGTGGCAGCCAATCTTGCCTGCGCGATTTGTGTAACGGCGTTTCTTCTCCGGTCGGCAGCCAGTTGGTTTACCGCCTCGGTCACTGCCTTTAGCCATGTCGTCGTTTCAATCACCTTCGCGGTGCCAGTCTTCGACTGATCGCGAAGCAGTTCTGCGGCCTCAGCCTCGCCTACCGGGCGGCTAGGAGGCCATCCTTTATCCAGCCGCAGGGTTGCAGCGAAGCGGAGCGCTTCGCTGCTCGAGCCCAACCGTAGCCCTACACACCTGTAGATATCCGCCCAAAGTTGATGAACCACCCCAATATTCTCGCTCTTGTTCCCTGTATCGGCCTCGAAGACGATAGCCATCAGCATGCTCTTGAGACGGTCGAACCACGAGACATCCAGGCCGCGGCTATTAAGGACCTCAAACACCGTATAGACCATCGCCTCGTCACCAATTTCATAGAAAACAAATGTTAGCCTGTTCTTGAGCAAGCCTACCAAATCCGTGAGGGAATCGCCCCTACCTTGCCAATCACCAACAAACTTCTCACAGTCCTCCATAGCTGTCAAAAGCTCCCGGTCTGCCAGAGTCTTAGCGGACCCTGAAGGTGGAGGGTTTCCTGTTCTTCTTCGAAGATAGTCGGCGAAGTAGTTACTGGTGTCGTGGTTCGTCTGAAGAAGCAACAGGGAGGCCTTATCCTGTTTGACCAGAGTCTCGTCGATCTCCCGACCAATTCTTTCCCCAACGGGATCTGAACGGTCAAGGGCTTTGGCGATCGCTTTGAGAATCAGGATGAGGGTTGTAATCCGCTGTTGCCCGTCTACCACCTCTACGACCTGATGTTCAGTGGTAATGATAGTCCGTTTTTCCCGGCGAAGGCCCACGATCGTGGCCATGAAGTGATGTCGGTCATTCCCTGCGGCCCAGGTGCGATCGATATCCTCAAACAGGTCTTTCCGCTCTTTCGACCGCCAGCTATAGGCTCGCTGATACTGAGGAATCCTGAAAAGTCGCCCGTGAAGCAACCTGTCCAGAGTGACATGCTGTGGCTGGATGTCGATCATGGTTGCACTCCCTCGACCTGTGGCAACTTGGGATCTGATTTGCCGGAGGCGTCCTTTGGACAAATAAGCTGCGGCGGTTCGAATTTGCCTGATGGGCCTCCCCGGCATCGCACCGGCAGGCATGGCCCTACGTCGTCACTATACCCCGCGCCCGCGGCGTGTCAAGCGCACCGAGGGGGCGGCCTGGCCGCCCCCTCTCCCCCTACGCCTTCCGGTAAATCCTCCCGCCGGACTCGCGGAACTCGCGCGCCTTCTCCTCCACCCCCACCGCCGCCATCCTTCCGTTGAAGGACTGTGCAGCCCCGCGCGCCAGCGCCTCCTCGTCGCTCACGAGCCGCCCTCGGTCTTGCGGCGCGTTGCGTCAGGCCCCCGCGCCCGGAGCACCCGCAACGTCGCCACGCCCAGCACGAAGAACAGCGCCGCGTCGGCGACGAAGACCGACCTGATCCCCAGCGCCACGGTCATCGTCCCCCCAAACAGGGCCGCCATCCCCACGGAGAGCGCGTTGGCGCTCTGGACAACGCCGAACACCGCGCCCTGGTGCTCGCGCGGGACCGACGTGCTCAGCAGGGAGTTAATCGCCGTGACCAGCGTCCCCTGGCACAGCCCGATCACGCCGAACAGAAGGGCGGACGCCATGCTTGACTGCACCCAGACCAGGGGAACGTAGAAGACCGACGCGGCGAAGGCGGCGACCACGACGGCCCGCAGCAGGGTATTCGACTGCCCCCAGCGGCCCACGACCAGCGACGCCACCGAGCTCGTCAGCCCGATGACCGACAGCGCCACGCCCGCGGCGGTCGCGGCCCCCTCCGCAACCATGCCTTGCATGAAGACCGCCATGATGGGCTGGAGCATGAACGGGCCGAAGCCTATGGCAAGCAGCACCCACAGCAGAGGCACAACGTGCGGCAGGCCCAGCACCAGCCGGACATCGCGGATGGGGTGAATCCTCTTGTCGGCTCTCGCGACGGGACTGAACCTCTCGTGCACGTACCGCACGACAATGAGGAGCGCCACGCCCTGCAGGCCGGCCATCACGAAGAACGGGACGCGATGCCCGAATGCGTCCGCCAGGACGCCGCCCACGAGCGGCCCGACCATCAACCCCAGGAAGAACGACACTTGCAAGAGTCCCAGCGCGAATGCCAGACGCCCCCGCGGGACCTCGGACGCGACCAGCGCGGACGCCGCCGAGGCGACGCCGGTAAACGCCCCGTACGCCGCGCGCGTCAGGATCAGGATGAGCACACTGGGCGCCAGACCCGAAAGCGCCACCAGCACGATGCCGGCCGCGGACGCGCGCACCACCATCGGCTTGCGTCCGTAGCGGTCGGCCAGCGCGCCCCACAGCGGGCCCGCCAGGAAGGCGCAGAAGCCGCTGGAGAACTGCGATACGCCCGCCCAGAACGCCGCTTCCTCGAGGTTTTTCACCCCGAGCTCTTGCATGAACAGGGGAAAGATGGGAGTGACCGCGCTGAAGGAGAGAAGGGACAGGAACTGCACCAGCGCCAGCGCGTAGAGGTTCTTCTGCCAGCGGGGGTCGGAGTGGTCAACAGTCACTAGGGGATTATAGCGCTGGCGACCCCCATGCGCTATCCGCAAGTTACCGAGGGGAACCCACGAAGGCGTACCCTTGACTTCCCCAGCGCCAAATGTATACTAGGCCGCAATACATGCGCCATATGTTTAAAGTAATGACGTAGTCGTGCATGATTGTTATGAAAATTGTCGGCCCCAAAGCCGTGGTATTTAGAGCACGGATGACGCGTTCTGGCGAAGACCACAGAGAGGCAGTTTATGACAGACTACGTCCTGAATCCGGTCGGTGAACCAGCTCAGTCCGTCAAGCGCGCGAACCTGGCCCCGCGTCCAGGCAGCCTCGAAGGCAAGCGCATCGGTATTCTCGACGATCGGGTTACTCGCAGCATTGGCAACGTCACGGAAGTTCTCGGGCCTCTGGTAGAACAGAGATTCGCCCCCGGAGAAGTCAGGATATGGCTTAAACCAAACACCGGCGCGCCTTCCCCTCGGGCCCTGCTGGAAGACGTCATGCGCAACTCGGACGTCGTCATCCTCGCCTGCTGCGCCTGAGGGTCCTGTACGTCGGGCCTTGTGCACGACGCGGCGTTCCTGGAGAAGCAGGGAATTCCTACCGTGACTATCGCGGAAGACGCCTTCATCACAGCCGCTCGCAAAGGCGCGACATTCCTTGGCGTACCTGATCTGCCCTTCGTGGTCATTGCACAGTCGCGGTCATGGGAAACAGCCGAAGGCACAAAGAAGAAGGTCTCCGACGCCCTTGAGGAAGCAAAGCAGAAGCTGTTGTCCACGGCTCGCCCCGTGCCAGCGTAGCTTGTGGACGGTCGCCCGGACGAAGGAGAGTCATGACCAACCTCAGCTTGAAGTCTGAGCGCATTCCCATCCGGGACTACTTCGAATGGCAGGAGATGGCGTTTGACAAGGGCTGGTCCGACGGCTTTCCCGTCGCGCCGCCCCTGGAGAGTAAGGTAGCTGAGGTTGTGGAGTACCTGGGCCGGGAACCTGGAGAGCTTATAGGCGTGATACCTCCCGCTCACCGGCTCGCCACCATCGAAAAAATCGCGATCAACAGCGTGATGGGTGGGTGCAAACCTGAATACGTGCCCGTCATCATCGCCGCGGTCCAGGCAATGCTGGAGGAGCGCTTCAATCTGAACGGCGTGCAGGTGACCGCTCATAGCGCCCGTCCGCTTGTCATTGTAAGCGGACCGCTCGTCAAGCAGCTCGGTTTCAATGCGAAAATAGGGGTCTTCGCTGGCGGCTCCCGGGCCAACACCACCGTGGGACGGGCCGTGCGCCTCATTCTGTGGAACATTGGCGGCGCGTACACGGGCGACCCGGACCGCGCCAGCTTTGGGCATCCGGGACGATTCAGCTTTTGCATAGCGGAAGACCAGGATATTAATCCCTGGGAACCGTTGCACGTGGAGCGGGGCCTTGCTCCGGAAGACAGCGCCGTGACGGTCATAGCCGCGGAATCACCTCGGTGGATAAAGTACGGGCTTCGCATTCCTGGCAAGGAGAACCTCGAGAACATCGCGGACGCCATGTCCAACCTTGGGAACAACGCTGTCTACATCGGTGGCTATTTTCTGGTCGTCATCGGCGCCGGAGTCGTCCCTACCCTTGCCAGGGAGGGCTGGACAAAGCAGACGGTCAGGCAGTTCCTGTACGAGAAAGCTCGCCAGCCGCTTGGCCGCATTCGTCGCCACGCGGACTGGGCTTATGAAGACCGCTTCAAGAGCCGCCAACACTGGCATCCCGTGTGGGTGGACATGTCCGACGACAATTGCATGATTCCCTGCGTGGGCAAGCCTGACGACATTACGGTGATGACGGCGGGCGGGACCCACGGCAACGTGCTGTGCCCTGGCTGGCATGCCGGCGGCGGATGGCCTGTGACACGCCGGATTGAACTTCCGCGGCGGACGGCATAATCGTTTGTTTCCGCCGAACGCCTTCACATCTTCGTTCGATGCCCAGGGAGGATAGGGACACTCCATGAGTCAAGCTTCTTCAGAGCCGAAGTACGCCGTCGTATGGCCCCTGGGTCGACAAGAGCACAAGCCGCTCCGGGTACGAGGGCCCATTGCCGATTTGCGCGGAAAGACGGTGGGCCAGCTATGGGACAGACTCTTCAGAGGCAACGAGATTTTTGCGATCATTCGAGAAAAACTGCAAGAGAGATATCCTGATATCAAGTTCGTCAGCTACGATGTCTTTGGCAATATTCAGGGCCCGGACGAGCCGGAAGTCATTGCCGCGTTGCCTGAGCTGCTGCGCAAACACGGGTGTGATGTCGTCATATCGGGCATTGGCGCCTGAGGTGTCTGCACGCCCGCGGTCATACGGGCCAGCCTGGTAGCCGAAACGGCAGGTGTCCGCAGCGTTTCGATCGTGTCCAGCGGCTTCGCGAAGCTGGCGCACAGGTCGGCGGACATATTCGGTGTGCCCAACTTGCCGATCGCGGAATATCCTGGCGTCATCATGGTTGACGGCGCTGCTGATTTGCACCGCAAGGCGGAGATGCTGGTCGCCCAGATCGTCGAGGGACTGGCGACTCCGCTGCGGACCGTGGTGAAGTCTTCCGAGCCGAAAACAACAGACATCGTGTGCGAAGGCACGCTCGACGAGGTCCAGGAGTTCTTCACGAAAAAGCTGTGGACGGACGGGCTTCCCATTCGGCCGCCGACTATAACAAAAGTCGAAGAGTTCCTGCAGTGCACCGATCGGCATCGAGACGAAGTCATCGGTGTGATTGGACTTGAGAACCGTGAAGCCACCATATGGAATATCGCAGTCAACGGCGTCATGGCGGGATGCCGTCCTGAGTACATGCCGATCCTCATAGCAGTGGTAGAAGCCATCGCGGACGCGGACTTTCGTGTCCACGAGTCCGGAGGCACGCCCGGATGGGAGCCGCTCATCGTGCTGAACGGACCAATTGTCAAGGAGTTGGACTTCAACTATGATTGCGGCGTGATGCGGGTGGGAAGGCAGGCGAACTCAAGCATCGGGCGGTTCCTCAAGCTCTACATGAGAAATGTCGCGGGGCTGCTCACTCCGCCGGAGTCAACGGACAAGGGGACGATAGGATACACGTTCAACGTCGTCCTGCCGGAGAACGAGGATGTCATAATGGCTCTCGATTGGGAACCCTTCAGCGCGGACAGGGGTTTTCCGCGAGGAGAGAACGTTGTGACCGTCCAGAGCGCCAGAGCGATCACCCCGCCTATTTATTGCGGCGGGAACACGGCTAAAGAGGCGATGGAAGCCCTGGTTGAGATTTTCGGCACGACGTGCTCCTACACGGCCTACCTTGGACTGCGCCACAGGAACTATCACCCGCTGCTGCTCATCAGCCCCAGCATTGCGCAGGTGCTGGCCAAGGATGGGTGGAGCAAGAACGATGTCAGGGCTTATCTGTACGAGCACTGCCGGATGTCCGTCAGGGACTTGGAGAAATGGGCTTGGAGGACGGGACACACGGACTTCAGTGTCTCCGGGCTTGTTGCGGCAGGCAAAATACCGAAGAGCTACGGTGAGTCGGAAGATCCGGAGAGACTGGTCCCCGTGTTTTTCCGCGCTGATTCAATAGGTATCGTTGTGGCGGGCGACCCGGGAAGAAACCAGGCCAAAGGCTATGTGCACAATCACCGGCCGCCAGTCAGCAGGAAGGTCAACCTGCCGGCGAATTGGTCGAGCCTCGTAAGAGCATCACAGGCTGGCACAACGACGGGCTTGCGGTAACCTAAACATTTGAGGAGGGGAACCATGGGTAATCGGATATCTCAGAGCGTAGTTGGTCGGCCGCTTGTTCGGCTGGGCAGTCTCCTGGTGGCTGGAGTCCTTGTCCTGTCCGCCTGCGCTCCCAGCGCCGCGCCGGCGCCTCAGCCCGCGTCATCAGCGCAGCAGTCCGCGACTCCAGCGCCGCCCCCCGCGACTCCGACCTTGGCTCCCCCAACGCCCAGGCCGTCCGCGCCGGCAACGCCATCTCCAGCCTCAGCACCGGCCGCCGCGCGGACTCCGTCCGGGGCGACTGAACAGCCGAAATACGGGGGAGTGCTCGCGGTCCGAAACCCTGACCCCGTATCCACATTTGACATGCATCAGGCGACCCGCATTGACGTCTCAATCCCCTTCAGTAACGTTTACATCGGTCTCCTTCGGAAGGACCCTGTTGATGGTGAAACAGTCATCCCCTCCATGGCAAAAGCATGGACGATCAGCCCCGATGGGACTGAATACATACTCACGTTGCAGCCCGGCATCAAGTGGCACGACGGACAGGCGTTGACGACAGAGGCAGTGGCGTGGAGCCTGAACCGGATGGCGCGCCCGCCGAGGGGGGTCATCAGCCCGAGGGCGAGCGGCCTCCTCGTCGGGATGGTGCAGGCCGAAGCTCTGGACGCTGCGCGCGTTCGTATCACCCTGGACGCCCCGAGCGGCTCCTTCCTCGACAGGCTGGCGAACGACTGGATCACCGTCTTGCCCAAACACATCCTGGACAAAAAACAGGGTGACGCGCTGGATGTCGTTGTAGGCACCGGAGCATTCAAATTTGTGCGGTACAACGCCAACGTCAGCGTCGAGCTGACGAAGAACAAGGAGTACTTTGTACCAGCGCGGCCTTACCTGGATGGCATCACCTTCTTCATCATCCCGGAAGACCGCACAGCGTTTGCCGCCCTGCGGACAGGGCGGGTGCAGCTCACCACCGTTGCGTCCCGCGCCATCAGCGCCACTGAAGCCGAGCTCGTCGAAAGCGATCCGGACCTGAGTAAGAAGATCCTGGTGGAGCGCTATGCGTCTCCCTCCAAGAACGGCTTCATGCCCAACAATGAAATCGCACCCTGGAAGGATGTCCGCGTCCGGCGTGCGGCGAGCCTGGCGATGGACCGTCAGGCCGCGGTGACAATAGCCAAGGACGCAGTCATCGGAGGCTATTTGAGCCCCCGCACCAAGTGGGGCATACCTGTTGAAGAGCTTGTCAAGCGGCCCGGATTCCGGCAGCCGAAGGACCAGGACATCGCGGAGGCCAAGCGGCTGATGGCTGACGCCGGCTATGCGAATGGAATCGATATCCCCCTCCTCTGCCGCCTGGGTTTCGACTGCGAGCAAATGGCTCCCCTGCTGGGGTCTGATCTTGCCAGGATCGGCATTCGAGCGAAAATCGTTCCAACGGCGACCAATGTCCTTACAGAGATATTCAACAAGGGTCAGTACAGCGCTGCCCTTTACTCCGCGACCGCGCCGCTGGCCGACCCGGACAGCCTCCTGACGTCGTATCTGACCGGCGATGGGCGCAACTGGAGCCGGTTCGGCGACGCGCAGGTTGACGCATGGTTCAAGGAGCAAAGCCGCACGCTTGACCAGAGCAAGCGTCTTGAGATCGTACGCAAGATTGAGGAACGGCTGCTGGAACTGGAGCCACTGCCGAGCCTGTACTTCCGTGACTACCTCCGCGCGCGCTGGAGGACTGTGAAGGGCTTTAGAAGCGGCCCTGACCTTTTCCAGGACGAGAATCTGGAGTATGCGTGGCTGGACAAATAGGCACTGCGTTTTGATCCGCCTGTAGCCACACGTATTCCGTGGGGTTTAGCGACGCGTCAATTATGGCGTTGCCCGTGTTTTGAGGGACGGCGATGTTTGCCTATGTGATTCGCAGACTGATCCTGTTTATCCCTGTTCTGCTGGGCGTATCCTTGATCATCTTCCTTGTGATGCGCATAGTCCCCGGAGACGCGGCCTACGCGACGCTGGCCGGACGCGGAGGTGAGGGAATTGTCACAGAGGAAGCCCTTGCCACAATGCGGCAGCGCCTCGGGCTAAACAAGCCTTATCCGCAGCAATATCTCGACTGGGTCTGGGGGATGGCCCGGCTCGACTTTGGCACGTCGCTGACCACACGCGTACCCGTGTGGAAGGAGGTGACGCAGCGGTTGCCTATCACCATTGAGTTGGCGGTCCTTACAGCGCTCATTGCCACCGCGGTCGCGGTGCCCGTGGGCACATTTTCAGCGTTGCATCAAGATACGCCGCTTGATTACATACTCCGAATCGTCACAATCATCGGCCTGGCCGCACCCACGTTCTGGATAGGGACACTTACAATCATGGCGTTGGTACGCTACTTTGACTGGATCCCGCCGCTGGGA
Source organism: Dehalococcoidia bacterium (assembly GCA_030648205.1). Lineage (NCBI taxonomy): Bacteria > Bacillati > Chloroflexota > Dehalococcoidia > Dehalococcoidia bacterium. Next base: position 26,720 of record JAUSIH010000093.1, read on the forward strand.
TTCTCCAGCGTGCTGGACGATCCCTGGACAAACTTCCAGCAAATCATCTGGCCCGCCGTCGGCCTGGGTTACCACCACGTCGCGGTTATCGCACGGATGACGCGCTCCTCCATGTTGGAGGTGTTGCGGCAAGAGTACGTGCGCACGGCGTGGGCCAAGGGCCTGCGCCAGCGGGTGGTGATCAACCGTCACGCGCTGAAGAATGCCATGATGCCGGTCGTCACGCTCATTGGTGTGCAGTTTGCCGTGCTTCTGGGTGGTACGGTCATCATGGAAAGCATCTTCTCCATTCCGGGCATGGGCAGGGCTCTCATAGAGGGGATTCAGCTTCGCGACTACACGGTGGTCCAGGGTTGTGTCGTCATCTTTGCGCTTCTCATTCTCATTGTGAACCTTCTGGTAGACCTGTTGTATGCGTGGCTTGATCCGAGGATCGGCTATGGAGCCTCCTGAAAACGGCAATCCGTCTGTGCGCGAGGCGAAGAGTGCAATCTGAGCAAATGTCTCTGTTGAGAAAGTCCTCACCACCCGTCCTGCTCATTCGATGGGTTCGCGTTATCCTGCGCTTCGCTCAAGCTAAACCGATGGCGGCGGTTGGCGCACTGATTATAGTTGCCGCGCTCGGGGCTGCGATTTTCGCGCCCATCATTGCCTTGAGTGACCCGCTCAAAGTGGACACCAGCCGTATCCTGGTCCCGCCGGGCCGGGCTGCTCCACTGGGGACTGACTTCCTAGGAAGAGATGTGCTGAGCCGCATTATTTATGGCGCTCGGATATCGCTGTACGTGGCGGTTTCATCAATAACGGTTTCCCTGATAGCTGGAGCACTGCTGGGAGGCGTCGGAGCATACTTTGGCTCCAGGATTGACATGCCGATCCAGCGGGTCATGGATGCGATGATGGCTTTCCCGAGCCTGGTCCTTGCCCTGGCGCTTATGGCATCCCTGGGACCAAATCTGAACAATGTCGTTGCCGCAATAGCAATCGTTTACACGCCGAGAACGGCGAGAATCATACGTTCAGCAGTGTTGGCTGTCAAAGCTAACCAGTACACCGAGGCGGCGCGCGCGGTGGGTTGCTCGCATGTCCGGATTTTATGGCGGCATATCGCCCCCAACTGCGTTGCCCCGGTCATCGTCATCGCAACCGTGAACCTGGGCGTCGCCATCTCGATAGAAGGGTCTCTCAGCTTTATCGGTGTCGGCGTTCCACCTCCAACGCCATCCTGGGGTAATATGGTCGCCGGCGCCGCCATCGAGATGGCCCAGAAAGCTCCGTACCTGCCGCTGTTCCCGGGGATCGCCCTGACTCTGACAGTCCTCGGCTTTAACCTCCTTGGCGACGCGCTGCGGGACATGCTGGACCCTCGCCTGCGGACGCGGTAAGGAGCGCACGAGCGACTACGGAGGGAGACTCATTCTGTCTGAGTGGATTACCTGCGCTCTTGCGGCGGGTAGGCCTTTGCAGCCGGTGCAAAGGGGCGCCATAATCGCGGCCCCATAATCCGCTTCCTCCGCGGACCAGCCGGGCAACTCCATCGCCCGCCCCGTTCGCGCTGTCACGCCGAGTCCTGTGGAGAAGGACGAGGAATCTCCCTCGCGACCGAGCGGCAGGGTGTTACGGGCGCACCTGCCCGTTCCCGTAAATGACCCATTTGTAGCTGGTCAGCTCGCGCAGGCCCATCGGCCCGCGGGCGTGCATCTTCTGCGTGCTGATGCCCACCTCCGCGCCGAGGCCGAACTGCCCGCCGTCCGTGAATCGCGTGCTGGCGTTCACGTACACGCAGGCGGCGTCCACGTCGTCCAGGAAGCGCATCGCCGCCGAGTAGTCCTCGGTGATGATGGCCTCCGAATGGCCGGAGCCGTACTTTTCGATGTGCTGAAGCGCCTCCTCCTCGCTGTCCACCACCTTAATGGCGGCCACCAGGCTCAGGAACTCCTTGCCCCAGTCCTGCTCGGTGGCGGGGACAGCCCGCAGGCCCTTGTCGCCCGCCAGCAGCGCCAGCGCGCGGCCGTCGCAGCGCAGCTCCACGCCCGCCTTCGCCATCTCCTTCGCGATGAGCGGCAGCCCCTTCGCGGCGGCGTCCTTGTGGATGAGGACGCAGTCGAGCGCGTTGCAGACGGTGGGTCGCTGCACCTTGGCGTTGAAGACGATGCGCACGGCCTTCTCCAGGTCCGCGCTCTTGTCCACGTACGCGTGGCAGACGCCGACGCCGCCGGTGATGACGGGGATGGCGGCGTGCTCCGCCACGTAGCGGATGAGTCCGTCGCCGCCGCGCGGGATGAGCAGGTCAATGACACCCTTCATCTGGAGCATCCTGTCCACCAGCGCGCGGTCGGTGCTCTCGATGAACTGGACGGCGTCGGCGGGCGCGCCCGCCTGGGCGATGGCGTCGCGCACGACGCGGGCCAGCGCGGCGTTCGAGTGGATGGCCTCCTTGCCGCCGCGCAAAATGCAGGCGTTGCCGGACTTGAGGCAGAGGACGGAGATGTCCACGGTCACGTTGGGGCGGCTCTCGTACACGGTGGCGATGACCCCCAGGGGCACGCGCCGCTTGCCGATGACCAGGCCGTTGGGCAACGTGCGCATGTCCGCGACCTCGCCGATGGGGTCGGGCAGCGCGGCGACGCCGCGCACGTCCGCGGCCATGCCCGCGAGCCGCTTCGGGTCGAGCAGCAGCCTGTCCAGCAGGGCGTCGGTCAGCCCGTCCTTCCGGCCCTGGGCGCAGTCCTTCTGATTGGCGGCGAGGATTTCCTCCTCGCGCGACTTCAGGGCGTCCGCTATTGTGAGCAGCGCCCTGTTCTTAACGTCGGTGGAGAGCCGGGCGAGCTGCCGGGCGGCCTGCCGGGCGCGCTTGCCTTTGGTCTCCAGCTCCTGCTGTGCGCTTGCGAGGGTCATGGTGTCCTCCCCTGGGGGTAGGCGTGATCATCTCCGAAAGGCTAGTGTCCCGTTTTTGAAATACGTTCCCTATTCCATGTCATACCGGCTTCCGCCGGTATCCAGAGAAGCACCGGGGAACGCTGGATTCCGGCCTCGTATCGGGTACGGGGCAAGCTTTTCGCCGGAAAGACGGTAAGTGTCCGGGGGCGTTTCCTCGAACAACTTCTCATGCATGAAACAGTATGCGTACTCCGGGAACACCACACTAGGACATCAGCTCCCCTTGTTCCGCCTGCTCCTGCTCCGTGGGCGCCTTCGCGAAAGGTGACTTTTGCGCGCCAGGCGATTTGGCCTGCGGCGTCTGTGGCCGCTTCCCCGCCAGTATTTCCTCGATGGTCAATATCTGAACGCGCGGGTAATTCTTCTTCCAGAAATCATTATGATAGATCCCCGCAGCGGCAGCCTCTGTAATCATTGGCTGAGTCGGGGGTTCCAACGTCAGAAGAACGCCAACAGGCTCTTTTTCCCGATCCAGCACGCCTACAAGGTCACGCACCATGCCCACGTTGACCTTCTCGCCGCCCTTGACCGAGACAATGACCCGTTTGTAGTCCTCTTTCGATCCGGCGAAGAAGGGAATGACACCGTCAATACCTTTGTCCGCCCCTTTCTTCTTGCCCGCAACGGGCTGCGCGCCCAGCCTGTCCAGCGCCCACCACTGGAACTGGTACTTGTCCCGTTTAGCTAGCTCTTGCGCGCCAGCCAGATCAACAGGTTCACCAATGACCTCAATAGCGATGCTTGGGAAAGCGTCCTGCATGCGGCGGCGCACGAGGCCGATAGCCAGATGCGTGACGTCTATGCCAATCCAACGGCGGTCCAGTTTGTGCGCGGCGTGGACGGCGGTACCGCACCCGCAGAACGGGTCGAGGACAACGTCACTTGGGTTGGATGAGGCTGCGATAATTCGCTCAAGGAGCGCTAATGGCTTCTGGGTGGCGTAGCCCAAGCGCTCTTTTGGACGGTTGTGCACCGGCAGCAAATCGAACCATAGGTCCTGTGCCGATGCACCTGAAGACTCGTCAAGATATATCTTGTACCGCGGCACACCGGTCTTGCTATAGACGATTCGTCCTTCTCGCTCTAGGCGCTCCATATTCTCCTTTGAGAACGCCCAGTAACGCCCAGCAGGGGGTTTCTTGCCTTTCCACTCATATAAAGTGTCGCCACCCGGTTTAGCTGCATGCAGAGGCTGTGTCTGATAACGACGCCCGCCTGCATCCACGTAACGATAGATATTGTCAACATATTCGGGCTCATATGGCGTGTAGATGGTTTTCCAGGTTCGCTCGTCGCCCTTACTGTAGAATAGAATTGTGTCGTGAATGCGCCCAAAATGCTTCGCACCTTGCACAACATCACTATGTGCAGAGGAGCGTTTCCATACGATCTCATTAACAAAGTTCCTCGGCTCGAACACTGAGTCCATTAGAACACGCAAGTAGGGCCCTGCCGTGGGGTCACAGTGAAGGTAGATGGAGCCGTTATCCTTTAGCACGCGGTGCAACTCCACCAGCCGCACGGCCATCATGGTAAGGTAGGCAGTCACATCGTTGTGTCCTAGCCCCTCTACCATCGCCTTCAACATCCGCGCCACTTGCTGATGCGGGCCGGTCACAATTTCCTCGTAGATTTGGGCCGTCTTTGGCGCCCACTGCCACGTATCCTCAAACGCCTCTAGCTGGGCCTCGCTGGCCGCTCCGGTGGACTCGCGGAAGAGGACGTTATACGAGCGGCTGGAGTTGAAGGGCGGATCAAGATAGATGAGGTCAACGGAAGCATCGGGAATATGGCGGCGCAGAACGTCCAGATTGTCGCCGTAGTACAGGACGTTTGTTTTCATCGCGCCTCTCCCCGCCATAGCTCTGGTGCAGTGTCCCCGAAGGTTGTTGACGAATCGTCATTCCGGCGAAAGCCGGAATCCAAGTTCCACAGGCTCCCCGACTGGATTCCGGATCAGGTCCGGAATGACGGGTATCGAGCTGCCTTTTTCGGGGCACCGCACTAGCGACGGCTAAAGGTTATCAGCAAAGCCCGCGCGCCCGCCAGTTTACCAGTCGGCGAAGGGGACCGCCTTCACCGCGCCTAGCTCTCCGTAGCCTATGAACGTGTAGCCCGGATAGTCCTTGAGGGTCTCGCCGCGGGCGTCCAGCCGTATCTGGCCCCGCGTCTTGTCCTCTATCTCCAGGATGAAGATGCGGACGCCGGACTCGACGAGCTTCCGGACCTCCTCGGCGTGGTCGAGCGGCTTGACAGCGCCGCCCCAGCGCGCGTAGCTCACCGTCTGGCTGGGCGTGTTCCAGTACGCATAGGTGACGCTCGCCACTTTTTCGCTCGTGCGGCCGTGGTACAGCGTGCCCTTGCCGATTGTCGCGCCGGTGTTCATTGCAGTACCTCTACAGCACAACCAGGTTGTTGCGGTGCACGACCTCGTCGCCGAAGCTGTGCCCCAGAAGCTCCGAGATGCGGCTGGACTTCGCGCCCTTGATCGCCTGGACCTCCGCCGCGTCGTAGTTCACGATGCCGTAGCCGACCTGCCTGCCGGATGCGTCAAGGATGGTGACGATATCGCCGCGCTGGAAGTCGCCGCGCGCGTCCCGCACGCCTGCGGGCAACAGGCTCTTCCCGCCGGTGCGCAGCGCCCCCGCGGCGCCGTTGTCCACGACAAGCTCACCTCTTGCGGACAGCCCGCTCAGGAGCCAGCGTTTACGACTGTCAATCTTGGAGTGGCAGGGCGGGAAGAAGGTGCCGACGCTCTCGCCGGCCACCAGGCGCAGCAGCACGTTCGGGGTGCGCCCTCCCGCGATGGCGACGGCCACGCCCCAGGACGTGGCGAGCTTCGCCGCCCGCACCTTGGTCGCCATGCCGCCTCTGCCGCGCTCGCTCGCGCTGGCGCCCGCCTGCTTCTCGATGGCGTCGTCCACCCGCTCCACGCGCGGAATGAGCTTCGCGGACGGGTCAACGCGCGGGTCGGCGGTGTACAGCCCGTCTAGGTCCGTCAGGATGACGAGCATGTCCGCGTCCACCAGGTTGGCGACCATCGCGGAGAGGAGATCGTTGTCGCCGAACGAGTCGTCCATGATCTCGTCCAGGGACACCAGGTCGTTCTCGTTGATGACGGTCACGACCCGCAGCTCGGCCAGCGACAGGAGGGTGTTGCGCACGTTCAGATAGCCGCCGCGGTCGGTGAGGTCGCCGCGGGTCAGAAGGGCCTGAGCGACGGTGATGCCGTGCCAGCGGAAGAGGTCTTCATACGCCTGCACAAGGCGGCCCTGGCCGACGGCGGCGAGAGCGGGCTTGGAGGGGCTGGTCTTGCTGTCCTTCGTCACGCCCAGCGAGTGCCGCCCCGCGGCGATGGCGCCCGACGAGACGAGCAGCACCTCGACGTTCTGGTGGACAAGCCGGCTGATCTGGCTGACCAGCGCCGCCATGACCTCCAGGTCCAGGCGGTCCGTGCCCGCGGTCAGCAGGTTGGTGCCCGCCTTGACGACGACGCGTCTGTATGCGGCGGAGCCGTCGCCGCCGTCGGTGGGAGGAGATGCGCCGGAAGCCGTGGGGTCCTGTTTCGCGCTCATAATGCACTATCTGCCGGATTCGCCGCGCCAGGTTCGGAAAAACGAGTTTATTATAGCATACGACGGATAGGGAAAGGCGCGGGTTATAGCTCCGCCGCCCGTCCCGCGGGAGCGTCACGGGGCTGGACGCGCGGCGCGGACGGTGTAGAATGATGCGCGACTGACCGACAGGGAGAATAACGTGAAAGCGTACTGTTTCAAGTGCCGCGCGTCCAAGCAGATGGCAAGCGCGAAGCAGATTACCATGCGGAACGGGCGGCCCGGCACCCAGGGCGCGTGCCCGACCTGTGGCGGGAAGATGTTCCGGCTGGGCAAGGCCTAACTCTGCCCGGCAACGGGCGGTGGTCACACGAGCTTGGTCACTGACACGGAAGCTGCTGGAGATACTTCCTCCGTCGCTTCCGGCTGGCGTCAGCGTTGCGTTCGCTTCCCCGTAACTCCTCGCCTGAGGCCTCCAGAACAGGGAGTTCAGAGGGGCTAGGCCCCTTTGACGGGGGTCTGGGGGTGTCCCCCAACGCTATTTATCTCCCCCTTCCGGACAGGAAGGGGGATCAAGGGGGATGGCCTACCCTCTCATCTCCTTGACGCTGGACAAAAACGGGCAGCATAATAGGCGCAGCCCCCAACGAGAGGTCTGTCCGTGCAAAACCAGCCCCCCGCTCAGCCCGCCGACGCCCTGAAGGGCCGTACCTTCCCCGTGTTGGACAAGGGCCATATCGTCCTGCTCGACTGCATCGGCTCCGACCTGCGCGTCGTCGAGGCGGCGCGCGTCTCCACCGGCAGCAAGGCGGGAGACATCGAGAAAGACCGCAAGCTCATCTCCTTCCTGATGGAGAACCACCACGAGACGCCGTTCGAGCACGTGGTCTTTCAGTTCATGGTCAAGTGCCCCATCTTCGTGGCGCGCCAGTGGTTCCGCCACCGCATCGCCAGCTACAACGAGCGCTCCGCCCGCTACCGCGTCTTCGCCGAGGAGTTCTACGTGCCGAGCAAGAACGACCTGCCCGGCGGCCTCTTCGACGAGCGCGACTTCGACGAGTACGCGAAGCTGATGCAGCAGGAGCACGCCTTCTACGAGCGCATGATCGAGAAGGGGAACCGGCTCAAGGGGCCGGAGAACCTGCTGCTGCGGCGCCGCGTCCGCGAGGTGTTCCGTGGAGTGCTGGGCACCGCCTACTACACGGAGTTCTACTGGACCATCAACTTCCGCTCCCTCATGAACTTCGTCAGGCTGCGCACGGATGAGGGCGCGCAGCTTGAGATACGGCGCTACGCCGACGTGCTCGCGTCCATCGCGAAGCAGACGGTGCCGCTCTGCTACGAGGCGTTCGAGAAGTACACGATGCGAAAGGCTCAGTAAGAGGCCTCATCCTCGGCCCTCTCCGACATACGAAGGAGCGCGAGCGTTCTGGACGAGAGGTAGATTCTTCGCTGCGCTCAGAATGACACAGGCACAGAAGTCACCCTGAGCGGAGCGAAGGGTCTACGCTGGCGAATACAGACGTAAAGCCTTCGCCTCCCGCAGGACTGGACAAGCCATTTTGGAGAGCAAGAACGTGACAGCGAGAATCATTGACGGCTTAGCCATTGCCCAGCAGGTCCGCGCCGAGGTCGCCGCGGACGTCGTGAAGCTCCAGCAGTCGCACAAGGTCACGCCCGGCCTCGCCGCCGTGCTCGTCGGCGACGACCCCGCGTCGGCGGTGTACGTGCGCAACAAGGCGAAGGCCTGCGCCGAGGCAGGCATCTTCGCGGAGACCGTCCGCCTGCCGCACAACACCACGGAGGCGGAGCTGCTCGGCGTCGTGGACAGGCTGAACTTCGACAGCCGCTTCCACGGCATTCTTGTCCAGCTCCCGTTGCCCCGGCACATCCACGAGGCCACCGTCCTCAACGCCATCTCGCCTGCGAAGGACGCGGATGGCATCCATCCCGTGAACATGGGCCGCCTGGCGCTCGGCCAGCCGAACGTCGTGTCCTGCACGCCGGCGGGCGTCCAGCAGATGCTCCTGCGCAGCGGCTACGACCCCGCGGGCAAGCACGTCGTCGTGTGCGGGCGCAGCAACATCGTGGGCAAGCCGGCGGCGCTGCTGCTCATGCAGAAGGCCCCCGGCGCCAACGCGACCGTGACCATCTGCCACACCGGCACTCGCAACCTGCCGGACATCGTCCGACAGGCGGACATCCTCATCGCCGCCGCGGGCAGCGCGCGCATGATCACGGCGGACATGGTCAAGCCCGGCGTCGTGGTCATTGACGTGGGCACGAACCGCGTCGAGGACTCCACGAAGAAGTCGGGCTACCGGCTCGTCGGTGACGTGGACTTCGACGCGGTGAAAGAGGTGGCGGCGGCCATCTCGCCTGTCCCCGGCGGCGTCGGGCCGATGACCATCGCTATGCTGCTCGTGAACACGGTCAAACTCGCGAAGGCGGCGGCCGGATAAGGCCGTCCGAGTGTCCTTTACCTACAATACGCTTACGAAGTCGTCATTGCGAGGAGTCCTTCCGTGGAAGGACGACGAAGCAATCTGGTGGAGGTGTGCGGACCCCGCCGCCAGATTGCCACGCCGTGCGCGCGCGCTGCGGCGGCCCTCCGGAGCCTGTGGTGAGGAACTCGAACCAGCGGGCCTCGCAATGACACTACGGCTAGCTTCGTGGACGCCACACTAGCGATATCGAACGGAGAAGGATACGATGAAGATTCAGTCCGTTACCACCACCGTCGCCGAGGTGCCTCTGGAGCGCGCATTCAGCGGCCCCCGCGACGTCAAGTACGTCTCGCTGGGGTACATCATCACGCAGATGCGGACTGACAGTGGGTTGCAGGGCGTCGGCATGGCCTGGTCGGCGAACAGCCGCCAGCTCAAGGCGCTGCGCATGTTCACCGACGAGCTTGGCGCCTTTCTGGTGGGCGACGACCCGCTCATGGTGGAGCGCGCGTGGGAGAAGATGCGGACGCACAGCGGCCTCGGCCCTGTGGGTGTGGCCGCCCACACGATGGCGATGATTGACACCGCGCTGTGGGACATCGCGGCGAAGGCGGCGGGCATGCCGCTGTGGAAGATGCTGGGCGGCTTCCGCGACAAGGTGTACGTCTATTCCAGCGACGGCCTCTGGCGCTCCATGACGCCCGACGAGCTGGCGCGCTCCGCCGCCGACTACGTGAAGCGCGGCTTCCGCGCCATGAAGATGCGCCTGGGCGGCGACCGCACCGTCGCGCAGGAGCTGGAGCGGGTGAGGGCGGTGCGCGAGGCCATCGGCGACGGCATCGAGCTTATGGTGGACATAAACGAGGCGTGGACGCCCCAGCGCGCGGTGCAAGTGGGCCATCTTTTGGAGGAGTTCAACCTGTACTGGCTGGAGGACCCCGTGACGCGGGACGACGTTGCGGGCATGGCGCACGTATCGGCCTCGCTGCGGACGCCCGTCGCCGCGGGCGAGTACCGCTACGGCACCGCGCCGCTCCGCGAGTTCATCGAACATAAGGCCGTGGACATTCTGATGGTGGACATCCACCGCGTCGGCGGGCTGACGCCCTGGCGCAAGATGGCGGGCTACTGCGAGGTGATGAACATCCCTCTCGCCACGCACGTTATGCCGGAGGTGCTCGGCCACATGGGCGCCGCGTACCCGGGCGTCATCATCGTGGAGCACATGCCGTGGTCGTTCCCGCTGCTGAAGGAGCAGCCGCAGGTGGTGGACGGCTACATGCTCATGTCGCAGAAGCCGGGCCTGGGCTGGGAGCTGGACGAAAAGGCGCTGGCGAAGTACAAGGTGGGGTAAGCGGCATGGCGGGTCTGGAGGGCGTCGGGCGGCTGCTGCTCATCGCGGGCGCGGTCATGGCCGCGCTGGGCGGCGTGCTGCTGCTGGCGGGCCGCGGCATCCCGTGGCTGGGCCGCCTGCCGGGCGACATCGTCGTCCAGCGCGAGGGGTTCACCCTCTACGTTCCCATCGTGACGATGGCCCTCGTGAGCGTCGTCCTCACCGTCCTGCTGAACGTCGTCTTCCGCCTCTTCCGCTGACCCCGCATGCGCACCAGCGACTTCGACTACCCGCTGCCGGAACGCCTCATCGCCCAGACGCCCGTCGAGCCGCGCGACCACAGCCGCCTGCTCGTCCTCCACCGCGACACCGGCGCCATCGAGCACCGGCGTTTCTTCGAGGTCGGCGACTACCTGCGGCGCGGCGACCTGCTGGTGTTCAACGACTCGCGCGTCATCCCCGCGCGGCTGTTCGGGCGCAGGCCCGGCACCGGCGGCAAGGTGGAGCTGCTGCTGCTGCGCCGCATGCCGGATGGCGCGTGGGAGGCGCTTGGGAAGCCGGGACGTCGCGTGCAGCCGGGCGCGCGCGTGCGGCTCGGCGGCGAGGACGGCGCGCCGACGGTCGAGGCCGAGGTCGTCGGCGTCGGCGAGGGCGGCGTGCGCACCGTGCGCTTTTCCGACGAGTCGGCGCTCGACAGGCTCGGCGTGGTCCCGCTGCCGCCGTACATCCGCGCGCCGCTGGCCGACCCGGAGCGCTACCAGACGGTCTATGCGCGGGTGAAGGGGAGCGCCGCGGCCCCGACGGCGGGCCTGCACTTCACGCCCGACCTGCTGCGGCGACTGCAAGAGCAGGGCGTCGATTTCGCGTTCGTCACGCTGCACATCGGGCTGGACACCTTCCGGCCCGTGACCGAGGATGACCCGCGCCAGCACAAGCTCCACCGCGAGCACTGCGAGGTTCCGGACGCGACCGCCGAGGCGCTGACCTGCGCGCGGCGTGAGGGACGGCGCATCGTCGCCGTGGGCACGACGGCGGTGCGGGCGCTGGAGACCGTCGGGCAGCGCATGCGCGAGGATGGCGTCGTGCCGCCGTACGCGGGGGAGACGGACACGTTCATCCTGCCCGGGCACCGCTTCCGGCTGGTGGACGCGCTGCTGACGAACTTCCACCTGCCGAGGTCGAGCCTGCTGATGCTGGTGGCGGCGTTCGCGGGCACGGAGCGGGTGCTGGCGGCGTACCGCGAGGCGGCGGCGCGCGAGTACCGCTTCTACAGCTTCGGGGATGCGATGGTGGTGCTATAGCACGAAACCCGTCCCTGTCGACCGACCATGCTGTCAAGTGTGCACTCCTTATTGAGTGTATGCTGCAATAATGCAACCTGACCAAGTGGCATGTGCGAAAGGACGAGTCATGGCTGACGAACGGAGCGACGTTAGTATCGTGAAGCCGGTTCCGAAGCTGCCGTCCTTTCGTCTTTTCTCGCCGGAAGTGGTTCGCGTACTGGACCGGATTAGATTTCACCTGCATAACGTCAGTGCTCTGAACCAGGGTTACAAGTATGCTGAGTTCTTCTGGTTTGCTCGCGAGTATCCGCGCTGCTATCGCTATCACCTTGATTGCGCCGACTTCCGGCTGAGAACAATTAGCGATCTCTACCAAGAGATTCGCGCTGAACTCACTCCAACAATTCGCCGGAGCCAGTCATGCGGTGGCGTGTCTGTTAGCAACGAGAAGGTGCAGAGGGTCTACTGGGATTTCGAGTCGTTTCTGTCCGAAATCAACATTGCGCTTGACCTTCTGGCTCGTGTCGCAGGCACGGCGTATAAAGAGGAAATGCCCGCGAACTTCAATCGATTCTGCAAAAAGGAAGGAGATGCGGGGCCTCTGGGGGTCATGCAAAAGGCCCAACTAAGGTGGGTCAACAAGCTAAAGAACTATCGAGATTGTTTCGTGCACTACACACCCGTCGACACCCTATTAACAATCTCTCTTGTACGGTGTGCGGACGGCTTCGAGGTTCGTGGCAAGCTCCCGATAAACCCAAATGTACGCGATATACTTGGATTCAGGTTCTCTAGACGGGTAGAGCTATTTAGGTACGCATGTGCTGTCCAAAGGAACATGGCCGCTCTCGACAAGGCTGTAGCGAAGGAAATCGCCCGCGCATTTGCCAGAGGCGAGTATCCAAGAAGGATTACGAATTTATTCTTCGTAGGGCGGCGCGAGCGACAGTAGGAACGTATAACAGGCCGCTCAGCCCGAACCGTTAAGCCTCACAACAGCCAAGAACGGGCGCTGAACGAACCCTTCTCGTGTCATTGCCGCAGCACTGCGAACGCGATGGTGGTGGTGTGATGGCTGGGAAACCCAGGAAGCCAATCCGATTCACTCGCCACGCCCTGGAGAGCATGGCGCGACGCGGCACGTTCCGCGACGAAGTGGCCGAGGCGATCCGGCGGGCCGCGTGGACGCCCGCCAGGTCCGGCAGATTTGAGTGCGCCCTGGATTTCCCTTACATATGGACTCTGGAATGGAAAGCGGTATACGACCAAACAGGTTGCACCGATGTTCATCGAGGAAGAGGATGCGATAGTGGGCATTACGGCCTACGTGTTCTACTTCTAGGAGGCTGTCATGAAGATGAGGTACGACCCCAAAGCGGACGCGCTGTACATCGAGAGCAGGAAGACGACCGTGACCACGAAGCGCCTGGATGAGGACATTGCCATTGACTATGACGCGGAAGGCCGCATAGCCGGGATTGAGATACTGTCGGCGAAAGAGCGGGTCTTCGGAAAAGGCAAGCGGCGACTCATTCAGTTGGAGAACGTGGAAGCCGCCTGATAAGGCCGTGGGGGTGAGCAGCGCCCTGCTGTGCTAAGCTATTCCAGGGTCATTCGTTCACCCCGCAATTCATTGCGGGGCGTCAACGCCCCCGAATTTATTCGGGGGTAGCAAGCTGGTTTTGGAACAAGCGCTGGTGCGGAGTCCCCGAAGTCTGTCGCAATGACAATTTCGTATGCGTATTTCAGTTACGGGCGCTAGAGGCCGCGGTACGTCCCCTCGCTACGGCGGGCCACGCGAACGACGGTGACCTCCTGCTCGGAGTCGTTGATGGCGTAGATGACGCGGTAGCGTCCGGCGCGGATGCGCCAGAGGTCGGCGCTTGCCAGCTTCAAGGCTCCCGGCGGACGGGGGTCCTCCCCGAGCCCAACCATCCTCCGCCAGACCGTTGAATAGACCCCGTCCGGCAATTCTTCAAGCTGCTTTTGAGCGGCTTTACGCAGTTTGACGCTGTATTGCACGCCGCGCCATTCTTTCCCTATGGAACTGCTCCAGAGTCACGGTGCCTTCAGCGTCCGCCAGCGCCTTCGTTCCCTCCCGTATGTCCTCCTTGTCCTCCATGATCTCCATCGCCGCGTCGCGCAGCAGCCTCGCCATGGACGTCCGCCGCTCGAAGGCGATGCTCCGCAGCCGCTCGTGCTGCTCCGGCGTCAGAAAGATCGTCGTGCGTTTCAGCGTTGTCGTCATGAAAGTCACCTCCACGAGCACTATGACATACATATGCTTATGTGTCAATATGTTCTCGCGGAAGCGCCGATTGGCGGAGAGGCCATGCCGGTTGGCGTGTGGGCGTCCCTCGGAGTCGCCGCTGGCCCGTCCGCCATCGGCGGCGCGGGAGTCCCGCTTCTACACTTCGGCGATTGCATGAGTGATGTCGAGAAATATGCCCGGCCCAGCTATTGACAATAGGGCAATCGGGTGCTACCATTGAAATTTGCCAAATGATGACCTCTCCGAGCTGCCATCCGTTTTCCCCATTCTGGCTGCGCTTGCGTCGGTAGGCGCCGGGCCGCGCGTTGCGGCCCACCTGTCACTTTGAGGAGCGTGGACTCATGACGACGATTGTCCCCGTACCGCGCAATGGCCTTCGCCTCCAGGAGAAGAGCTATGCGCACATCCCGGAGGTCCTGCCTATCCCCAGCCTGATCGAGACGCAGATAAACTCCTTCGAGTGGTTCAAGCGCGAAGGGCTGCGTGAGCTTCTCGACGAAATCTCGCCGGTCCAGGACTTCACCGGCGGGCGCTTCGAGCTGCACTTCGAGGGCTACGAATTCGGGTCGCCCAAGTACACCGAGGCGGAATGCCGGGAGCAGGACATGACCTACGCCGCTCCCCTGTCGGTGCAGGTCAAACTCGTGAAGAAGCACACGGGGGAAGTGGCCGAGCAGCGCCTCTACTTCGGCGACATCCCCATGATGAACAGCAAAGGCACGTTCATCATCAACGGCGCCGAGCGGGTCGTGGTCAGCCAGTTGGTCCGCTCGCCTGGCGTTTACTTCACCCTGGAGGAGGACGTCGCCACCGGGCGCAACCTGTGCTCCGCCAAGGTCATCCCCAATCGAGGCGCCTGGCTGGAGTTCGAGACCTCCAACAAGGACATCATGTCGGTCAAGGTGGACCGCAAGCGCAAGATCTACGTGACCACGCTCCTGCGCGCCATGGGCTTCGGCACGGACGAGAAAATACTGGACCTCTTCAAGAAGGTGGACGACAACCCGGAGCACCGGTACATCAAGACCACCATCGAGAAGGACTCGAGTGTCACGAACGAGGAGCAGGCCCTTATAGACTTCTACAAACGCCTGCGTCCCGGGGAGCCTCCCAGCGTCCAGAACGCCCGGGACCTCCTTAAGTCCCTGTTCTTCCAGTTCCGCCGATATGACCTGGGCAAGGTGGGCCGCTACAAGCTGTGCTCCCGCCTGGACCTGTCTTTGCCCAAGGATATCAAGCCGGAGCATCGGGTGCTCACGCCTGACGACATGGTCGCCATCGTGCGGCAGACGATCCGGATAAACAACGGCCTGGACGAAGGCGACGATATTGACCACCTGGGCAACCGGCGCGTCCGGGCCGTGGGTGAGCTTATCCAGAACCAGCTCCGCGTCGGCTTGCTCCGTATGGAGCGCGTCGTCAAGGAGCGCATGACCCTGATTGACCCCGACGCGGCGGTCCCTTCCGCGCTTATCAATATCCGGCCCGTCGTGGCGGCCATCAAGGAATTCTTCGGTGGCTCTCAACTCAGCCAGTTCATGGACCAGACCAACCCTCTGGCGGAGCTGACGCACAAGCGCCGCCTTTCGGCCCTGGGCCCCGGCGGCCTCTCCCGCGAGCGCGCGGGCTTCGACGTGCGGGATATTCACCACTCCCACTATGGCCGCATCTGCCCCATTGAGACGCCGGAAGGCCCGAACATCGGACTGCTGGGATCCCTGGCCACCTACGCCCGCATCAATGCGTACGGATTCGTGGAGACACCGTATCGTCGCGTCGTGCGCGAGGTGGTTTCCAGCCAGATTGGCAACTATGCGGGCAGGACGCTCCAGGAGGACGTGAAGGACAAGGCCCATAAGACCGTCGCAAAGGCGGGCCAGTCCATCACGCCTGAGCTGGCCAAGAGCCTCCAGCGCCTTGACGGAGTGATGGTCAAGTTGCGCCCCTTCGTGTCCAGCGATATTGTCTATCTCTCCGCGGACCGAGAGGACAGGTTCATCATCGCCCAGGCCAGCTCGCGCCTGGACGGCAAGAACGAGTTCATCGAATCCAAGGTCGAGGCGCGCCATGGCGCCACATTCCTGACCAGCGCGCCGGACAACGTAGACTTCATGGACGTCTCGCCCAAGCAGATTGTGAGCGTTTCCACGGGCATGATTCCATTCCTGGAGCACGATGACGCCAACCGCGCGCTGATGGGATCCAACATGCAGCGCCAGGCTGTGCCCCTCGTGCGGCCTGAGGCTCCTCTGGTGGGCACCGGCATGGAGGTCCAGGTGGCGCGCGACAGCGGTCAGGTGCTCCTCTCCACCGTGGAGGGGACTGTCGTGAAGTCCAACGGCAGGGAGATAGTGGTCCGGGACAAGAAGGGCCAGGAGCATGCCTATCCGCTGCTGAAGTTCCTGCGGTCCAACCAGGGCACGTGCATCAACCAGCGCGCCATCGTGGAGGTCGGGGACAAGGCCGTGCCCGGCACGCCGCTTGCGGACAGCTCGTCCACCGACAAGGGAGAGTTGGCCCTGGGCCAGAACGTCCTCTGTGCGTTCATGATGTGGGAGGGCTACAACTTCGAGGACGCCATCATCCTCAGCGAAACCATGGTCCGGGACGATAAGTTCACGTCCATTCACATCGAGAAGCACGAGGTGGAAGCCCGCGAGACCAAGCTCGGCCCGGAAGAGATCACGCGGGACATCCCCAACGTCGGAGAAGAGAGCCTGCGCGACCTGGACGAGGAAGGCATCATCCGGGTGGGCGCGGAGGTAGGCCCCGGCGACATCCTGGTCGGCAAGATCACTCCCAAGGGAGAGACCGAGTTGACTGCGGAGGAGAAGCTGCTGCGCGCCGTCTTCGGCGAGAAGGCCCGCGAGGTCAAGGACACCTCCCTGCGGGTTCCGCACGGCGAAAGGGGCAAGATCATACTGGTCAAGGTGTTCTCCCGCGAGTCTCACCCCGAGCTGCCGCCGGGCGTCAACAAGCTGGTGCGCGTATGGATAGCCCAGACGCGCAAGATATCCGTGGGCGATAAGATGGCGGGCCGGCACGGCAACAAGGGAGTCATCTCCCGCATCATGCCCGTGGAAGACATGCCTGTCCTGGCGGACGGGACGCCGGTGGACATCATCCTCAACCCCATCGGCGTGCCGAGCCGCATGAACCTGGGCCAAGTGCTGGAGACGCACTTGGGATGGGCCGCGCGGGCGCTGGGATTCAGGGCCGTCACGCCCGTCTTTGACGGGGCGCGGGACGTGGACATAGAAGACGCCCTGGGGCGCGCCTGGATTGTGGCGGAGTCAGGCAGCGTGCCGCGGGGATCGCTGACCGGGGACGTAGTAATTGACTGGGCGAAAGCCCGCGCCTGGGTCGCCGAGCGCGGTTACAACGCCGACAAGATATTCAGCGACAAGCACCAGGGAGACGCGCGCCGCGCAGGCCTGGAGATATGGCTGAAGGAGAAAGCGGAGCCTTTCCTGGGCGCCGAGTTCAAGTCCTACCTCAAGGACTTTCGCGTTCAGGACGTGAAGCAGCTCCCCAACGATCAGTTGGTCGCCTTGGCGCTGCGGCTCCACCGGGAGAAGCAGATGGCGCCTCCGGTGTTCGGGAAAGTCGTCCTGTACGACGGGCGCACGGGTGAGCCGTTTGATCAACCCATCACGGTGGGCTACATCTACATGATGAAGCTCATCCACCTGGTGGAGGACAAGGTTCACGCCCGTTCCACGGGCCCTTACTCGCTCATCACGCAGCAGCCCCTGGGCGGCAAGGCCCAGTTCGGCGGGCAGCGGTTCGGTGAGATGGAGGTCTGGGCGCTCGAGGCCTACTCGGCGGCCTACAACCTCCAGGAGATTCTCACGGTCAAGTCCGACGACGTGGTCGGACGTGTGAAGACCTATGAGGCCATTGTGAAGGGGGAGGATACCACTCCATCCGGCGTTCCGGAGTCCTTCCACGTGCTGTTGAAGGAGCTTCAGGCGCTTGGCCTGGCTGTGGAGCTGCTCAACGAAGAGGAGCCAGTCAAGCTGCCGGAGACATCCTCTCTGGACATGCCGGAGATGGAGAAGGGCCTTTAGCGGACGCCTGGGCAAACAGACTTGAGGGGCTCAGCCCCGTAATGCACACCGCAGGAGCGTGAGCGAACATGCCTGAGACCGCCGAGTTCAACGCCATCCGCATATCCCTGGCCTCGCCGGACCAGATAAGGCAGTGGTCCTATGGCGAGGTGATCAAGCCGGAGACTATTAACTATCGGACGCTCAAGCCGGAGAAGGACGGGCTGTTCTGCGAACGCATCTTCGGCCCGACCAAGGACTTTGAGTGCTATTGCGGCAAGTATAAGCGGATACGCTATAAGGGCATCAAGTGCGACCGCTGCGGCGTGGAAGTGGCCCGCGCCAAGGTGCGCCGGGAGCGCATGGGGCACATTGAGCTGGCGGCGCCCGTGGCGCACATCTGGTTCGCCAAGGGCATCCCCAGCCGCCTCGGGCTTCTCCTGGACATGTCGCCGCGCAGCCTTGAGCGGGTCCTCTACTTCGCTCAGTACGTCGTCATCCGCCTGGACACCGAGGCCCGTGACAAACTCGTGGACCAATCTCAGCAAGATGCACAGAAGGCCATTGCCGACAAGGATGCCGAGGTCCAGAACAAGCATGCCCAGGTCGAGGAGAAGATCGCTCCCAAGACCGAATCTCTTCGGAAGCAAATTGAGGCCATAGAGAAAGCCATCCGCGCCGAGACGGACAAGCAGAGGACTCGGCTCGAAAAGGAAGCTGCGACTCTGGGAGAGAGCCTTGCGGCAAAGGTGGGCAAGAAGGTCACGGAGCCGGTGCAGTTCAACAGCGCCACCGTGGTCAAGAAGGGCGATACGGTAGCCCAGCGCCACCTGAGCAGCCTGAAGGACCTCCTGGCCCGTGCCCTGAAGGAAGTGGAGCTCCAGGCCGCGGAGCGCACGCGGGCTGACACCGAGTCCCTCCAGGCCCAAGTCCAGGAAATCCGCAAGGTGGCGCTGCAAGAGGTCCAGCCTGAGCTGACCGCTCTCGACGAAGAGAAGGGACGCCTGCAGAGCGACCTGCAGACCCGGCTGGACGACCTGGAAGAGATGCGCCCTTTGCAGCTCTATACGGAGAACCGCTACCGGGACCTGAAACAGAAGTACGGCGACATCTTCACCTGCGGCATGGGCGCCGAGGCCATCCTGGAAATCCTTAAGGACGTTGATCTGGAGAAGCTGCGGAGCGAACTCTACGAGGAGATTCGTTCCACCTCCGGCCAGCGGCGCAAGAAGGCCACCAAGCGCCTGCGGGTGGCGGAGGCCCTGCGCAAGAGCACCAACAAGCCGGAGTGGATGATCCTGAAGGTTCTGCCCGTGCTGCCGCCGGAGCTGCGGCCCATGGTGCAATTGGACGGCGGCCGCTTCGCCACCAGCGACCTGAACGACCTCTACCGCCGCGTCATCAATCGGAACAACCGTCTCCGGCGATTGCTGGAGCTGGGTGCGCCGGAGATCATCGTCCGCAACGAGAAGCGGATGCTCCAGGAGTCGGTGGACGCCCTCATAGACAACGGGCGGCGTGGCCGGGCCATTTCCGGCAGCCACAACCACAAGCTCAAGTCCATGAGCGACCTGCTGCGGGGCAAGCAAGGGCGCTTCCGCCAGAACCTGCTGGGCAAGCGGGTGGACTACAGCGGGCGCTCGGTCATCGTCGTGGGGCCGGAGCTGCGGCTCGGCCAGTGCGGGCTGCCCAAGCGCATGGCCCTGGAGTTGTTCAAGCCCTTCGTCATCCAGCGCCTCGTAGCCAGGGGCATGGCCCATAACATCAAGAGCGCGAAGCGCATGGTGGAGCGGTCCAAGCCGGAGGTCTGGGATGTGCTGGAGGATGCCATCAAGGACAGGGTGGTTCTGCTGAACCGCGCGCCCACTCTGCACCGCTTGGGCATCCAGGCCTTTGAGCCCGTTCTTATCGAGGGGAGCGCCATCCAACTCCATCCGCTGGTGTGCACCGCCTTCAACGCCGACTTCGACGGCGACCAGATGGCCGTGCACGTGCCGCTGTCCTACGCCGCGGTCATGGAAGCCAAGAAGGTCATGCTCAGCACCAAGAACATGTTGTCTCCCGCCTCCGGCGAGCCGCTGGTGGCGCCCACCCTGGACATGGTGCTGGGGTGCTACTACCTGACCATGGAGCGGCAGGGCGGCGTGGGCGAGGGTATGGTCTTCAGCAATTTCGATGAGGCCAAGCTGGCCAATGACCTGGGAGTTGTGGACTTGCACTCCAAGGTGCGTGTCCGCATAGGCCAGAACGGCACGTCCCAGATTGTGGGCACCACCGTGGGGCGCATTATCTTCAATGAGACCCTGCCGGAGTCAATGCGCTTCCGCAACCAGCTCATGGACAAGAAGTCCCTGAAAGAGCTGGTTGCCGAGTGTTATCACAAGATGGGCAACGAGGTCACCGCGGACACGCTGGACAGGATCAAGCGCACGGGGTTCCGGTACGCCACCCAGTCCGGAATCACCATCGGCATCGCCGACCTGGAGGTGCCGGGCAAGAAAAAGCAGGTTCTGGCCAAGGCGGACGCGGAAATCCTGGAGACCGACACGCAATTCAGGCGTGGCCTTATCACTGAAGACGAGCGGTACAGCGCCGCCGTTCAGATCTGGACGCGCTGCAGCGAAGAGATGGAGACCATCGTCAAGGAGGAGCTGCCCAAGTACGGCGGCATCTACCTGATGGCCACCTCCGGCGCCAAGGGTAACATCGCCCAGATCAAGCAGATGGCGGGTATGCGCGGACTCATGTCGGACCCGCGGGGCCGCATCATTGACCTGCCCATTCGGGCTAGCTTCCGCGAGGGCCTCAGCGTCCTGGAATATTTCATCTCCACCCACGGCGCGCGCAAGGGCCTGGCGGACACCGCTCTCCGGACCGCCGACAGCGGTTACCTGACCCGTCGGCTCATTGACGTGGCGCAGGACATGATTGTCCTGGAGGACGACTGCGGGGCCGAGGTGGGCCTGTGGATTGAGGACCAGCCGGACAAGTCCCTGATGGCTCTCATGGGTGAGCGCATCCTTGGCCGCGTCGCGGCCAAGCCATTCGTGGACTTGAAGACGGGCGAAATCATCGTTGAGCGGAACGAGCTCATCGAAGAAGAAAAGGTCAAGGCCGTCATGGAGAGCCTGCGGGCCTATCGCGCGGGCAGGCTGAAGGCGGCGGGCGCCACGGCGGAGCAGTCAGAGCAGGAGTCCAAGACCTGGATCACCGCCGTCAAGTACCTGGTCGAGAAGAAGCGCTTCGACCAGGAGAAGGCACGCCAGCATGTGGGCGTGGAGAAGCACCACCTGTGCGTGCGTTCCCCTCTCTATTGCGAGGCGCGACGCGGTATATGCAAGGCCTGCTATGGCCGCAGCCTGGCCCGCGGACAGATGCCGCAGAAGGGCGAAGCCATGGGTATCATCGCCGCCCAGAGCATCGGCGAGCCTGGCACTCAGCTTACCCTGCGCACGTTCCACACCGGCGGCGTGGCGGGCTTGGACATCACCAGCGGCCTGCCCCGCGTGGAGGAACTGTTTGAAGCCCGCTCCCCCAAGAGCGCGGCCGTCATCGCGGAGATAGAGGGCGTGGTGGACATTGAGCAGATGACGGACGGGCGCAGGATTCAAATTCTTAATACCGAGACCTTCCGTCACATGCATGACCTGCCCCGCGGGTACGAGGTCGCCGTCAAGAACGGAGACGTGGTGGAGGTAGGCACACCCCTGGCGCTTCTGTCCGGGGACTCGAAGCCGTCACGCAAGGGCGGCAAGGCCGGAGCCAAGCAGGCGGCGGACGCCAAGCCGGCCACGGAGACCGCCCTGGCGCCCACCGTCACGGCCCAGGTCGCGGGCAAGGTGGAGATCAAGGGCGGCAAGGTGGCCGTGGTCTACGAGGAGCGGGAGGAACGGGAGTACCTGGTGCCCCTCACTGCTCGCGTCCTGGTGGCCAAGGGCGCCCACATCAAGGCCGGCGACCAGCTCACGGAGGGGCTGCTGAACCCGCAGGAAGTCCTGCGCATCATGGGCCGGGAGGCCGTGCAGCAGTACCTCGTGGAGGAGGTCCAGAAGGTCTACCGCGCCCAGGGTGTGACCATCAACGACAAGCATATGGAGATCATGGTCCGCCAGATGCTCCGAAAGGTACGCATTGACAATCCCGGCGATACGGAGCTGCTGCCGGGCGAGTTGGTGGACCGCTTCGTCTTCCAGGAAATCAACGCCCGCGTTCTGGCCGAAGGCGGCGAGCCCGCCACGGCCCAGGAGGTACTGCTGGGCATCACCAAGGCGTCTCTCTCCACCGACAGCTTCCTGGCGGCCGCCTCCTTCCAGGAGACGGCGCGCGTCCTTACCGAGGCGGCGCTGAAGGGGAGCGTGGACAGGCTCATGGGACTCAAGGAGAACGTCATCATCGGCCGGCTGATTCCGGCGCGCCTGGCTGCGCTGGAGGAAGAGGTCAAGCAGCATCTGGCGGAGCGGCAGAAGGCGTTCCTGGGCGCACTGGCCGAGCCGGTGGGGACGCTGAACCCGGCGGACGTGGCCCGCTTGATGGGGGATGAGCCCCCGGCGGTGGCCGCGGCCCCCGAGGGCTTCCACGCGGAAGGCGGCGAGGCCGACCAGGCCAAGGCCGGCGAAGGCAAGCCTGATGAGGACGCCGCCGAAGACAAGGAGAGCAAGTAGTCCGTTTGCGTCGCTAAAAGAGAGAGAGGGCCAGGAGACATCCTGGCCCTCTCTCTCTTCTCGTGCGGTGTGCTTCTAACGCCACACTAGCTCAGGTGTGACATAACGCGCTCCCGCCACGTCCGGAAGAAGCGCGCCTTGTCCGCCACCTGGGGCCGCAGACAAATCTGGTTCGCGCCGGCGGCGGCCGCCCGCTTCACCTGCTCCGCGCACTCCTCCGGCGTCCCCACAATGGCGAACCGCTCCGCCAGGTAGTCCACCAGCCCCAGCTCCTCCACCACCCGCGCGTTGTCCCGCTCGTCGCCGAGCATGCCGTGCTCGTCCACGCGGTAGCGCTGCACCAACCGGGCCACGCGCTCCCGCAGCTCAGGCGGCACGTGCGGGTCATCCTGGCCGAAGCGGAACACGCTCTTGCCCGGCGTCGCGATGGCGGCGCGGATCTCCCGCAGAGCGTCCTGCCGCCGGTCCGCCACGCAGCAGCGGGCCAGCCACCAGACGTCAACGCTGGAGGGGTCCCGCCCCGCGTCCAGAGCGCCCTGGCGTATCTGGGCCAGGGAGTCGCGCACCACGCCCGGCAGAAGTCCGCTTCCCACAATGACGCCGTCGGCGACCTGTCCCGCCAGGCGCAGGATTTTCGGCCCGGCGCCCGCGATATAGACGGGCACGGGCCGCGAGGGCCAGGTCAGCCGCACGGTCCGGCCCTGGTACTGGGTCTCTTTCTTCGCAAACAGCTCTTTGACCGCCAGCACGTACTCCCGGAGCGACTCCAGGCTGGCGGGCTTCAGGCCCAGCATGTCCGTGGCGCTGTGCCCCGTGCCAAGGCCCAGCATGGCGCGACCGCCGGACACCTCGTCAATCGTCGCGATGGCGCTCGCCTGGACGGCCGGGTGCCGCGTCAGCGGGTTGGCGACCCATGGCCCGATGATGGCCCGCCGGGTGCGCAGGGCGGCCAGGGCGCAGGTCACGTACAGCTCCCGGTACACCGACTGGCTGTCCGGCACCCCCACCATCTCGAATCCGGCCTCTTCGGACATCTCCGCCCACGTGACCCACTCACGGATGTCGCTCTGCAGGAACAGGGAGCCGAGTCGGACGCGCATGGCGCAGCCTCCTTTTGCGTTATCTACACGGCGCGTTTGGCGCTGCGGCGACTGCCCCGACCGCGCTTGGGCGGCGTGGCGCTCTCCGGCGCGTCCCCGGCGACGGCCTCCGTCGAGATCATCGGTCGCGGGTCCCTGCGGACGGTCAACTGGAACACGTCCGGACGGGCGTAGTGCCCCGCCACGTCCAGCATCCATTTGGGCCCGCGCATCTGGACCGGGTCAAGCTCCGCGTAGAGTATCTCCTCTTTCTTATGGACCGGCCCGGCGATGAACTCCCCATTGGGGTTGACGATGGCGCTGTCGCCCACGTTGATCCACTCCCGCGCGCCAGAGTAGAACTTCTGCTTGAAATCGTACCGGTCTGGGATGTCGTCCCGGCGCAGCGGCATGCAGCAGCCGATGACGTACACGCGCCCCTCTTTGGCGATGTGCCGCAGCGTGGAGAGCCACGGCTCGCCGCGGTCCCACGTGGCGGCGACGTGGATTTGCGTGCCCCACGCGTACATCGCGTACCGCGCCAGGGGCATGTAGTTCTCCCAGCAGATGAGCCCGCCGAGCTTGCCCAGGGGCGTGTCGTACACATCCAGCGTGCTCCCGTCGCCCTGCCCCCAGACCAGGCGCTCGCCGCCCGTCGGCACGAGCTTGCGGTGCTTTCCCATGATGTTCCCCTGCGCGTCAAGGTACAGCAGGGTGTTGTACAGCGTGCCGCCGCTCGCCTCGGTATTGCGTTCGGTCACGCCCATGACCACGTACGTCCTGGCGCGCCGGGCGGCGTCGCATAGGCGCTGCGTCGCCGCGCCGGGTATCTCCACGGCGTTGGCGAGGAACTCCGCGTACAGGGCGTTGAGCGTCCCTTCGTCGCCAGGCGGGATGGCCCACACCCAGTCGGGATAGGTGGGGATGAACGATTCGGGGAAGACGACCAGCCGCGCGCCGTTGCGTCCCGCCTCCGCGATGACGGCGCAGGCCTTGTCCGCCGTGGCCTCCCTGTCCAGGAACACGGGTGTCACCTGCGCCGCCGCGACCTTGAAGCGCTCTTTTCCTGCTTTCACGCCCTCACCCCCTTGGTCCCCCTCTCCAACGGAGAGGGGGAGATATAGGTGAATCTGGGGGACACCAGCTTTGCACAAAAACCCCGTCTGAGCGCCTACTTTTTGTGCAACTGCCAATCCTGCACAAAAAGCCTTCCACTCAATCTACTCGCTATTATCCTCCGTTTGACCGATTGGCATGACTAAAGTTTCGGCTTGCTCACCCTTTGCCTTTGGCGCTTTCTTAAAGGTCACGTTGACTTGACCTATGGGCGGCATTGCCACGGATCGGCCACCTAGCAAGTCCGCTACCGTGAGAAGCTGGACACGCGGATAGTCCTTGTCCCATACGTCCGAGTGGTAGAAACCCGCGCTAGCGGCTTCGGACTGCATCGGCTGTGTTGGCTCCTGCATAGAGATAAGGACGCCAATATCCGCCTTCTCCCTCTGTAGCACGCCCACCAAATCTCGGACATGCGGCACGCTGGTATGCCCCGCCTTCACTGAGAAAATGGCTTGGTGCGTTTTGCCAATAGCTTGAGAGTTTGGCCGCTCATCATGGAAGTAGAGACGACCGTCTATCCCCTTATCTGCGCCCTTCTTCTGGTCCGCTGGCCTGGCCCCCACAAGCCCTAACGCCCACCACTGGAATTGATAGGGGTC
>JAUSIH010000094.1 GCA_030648205.1 Dehalococcoidia bacterium
CTTCTCCGTAAGGCCCTTCGCCAGTTCGTCAGCACTACCTTTCGTGGCTTCTCCTTCGATCCGCCGGTAGGTCGCATCCAGCCGCTCAGCTTCAACATCTTGCTTCCCCTTCTGCTTTTCTATATCGAGCTTCTGCCGCCAGTAGAGCGCCTCGGTGGAGAAATACTTCTTCCACAGGCCCACGAGCGCCCCCAGGACGGCAACAATCGCGCTGAACATGCGTGTACCTTACTTATCCAGCCACATCCGCACGCAGCCGATCACCATCAGTATGGCACCCACCTTCAAAGCGTGCGGCTCATGCCATACGAGAGGAACGGCGTACATCCACGTCAACCCGGTCCAGAGCAACTTTATTCCCATGCTCATCACCCCTCTTTCGGTTTCGGTATCTCTGGCAACACGAGTACCTTCTTAGTCGGTTCTTCTCCAGCCGGCCAGCCCCCAGCAGTAAACTTCTCTGGCACCGCTGGGGGTTTCTCCGGGTTCTGAAGATAGGCGGTAATGTAGGTGAGCCCGCCAAGCGCCGCCGAGAGCAGCGGCAATTTCCCGGTGGAACCAGCTACTGCTAGGGCCATGTAGTTGGTAATGGCCGCCACGGCAGAACCTACCAGCATCTGGAACCACTTGATTGGTGGCATTTTACCCCTCCTTCACGCCAGGATCGAGCCCAGCAACTCCCACTTCCATCGCCTGGAGCTTGCGCCGGATCTCCGTCAACCGGCCTTGAAAGTCCACGTCACTCAGGAAGTCCCGAAGCGGTCGGTCGAGGTCTGGATTCTTCACGCCCTTGATCCCGTCGATAATCACCGGGATCAACTTCTCGGCTAGTGGCCCGCCGAGTTCCACGATCAACCCGATAATCGCTGCGAGTCCCATGGTTGGTTATCCTCTCTGTGTCTCAGCCCTGATCGCGTCCACCGCGCCCAGGACCGAGGAAATGAAACTGGCAAAGTCGGCCTGCAAACTAACGAGGCTCGCCTGTGTCCCTACGCCCTTTTCGAGCAGACTCTGCCCATCCAGGAGCGCCCGCTGTGACAACTTCCCTTTCTCCACGATGACCGCTAGATCGTCCATCTTCCGGTCCAGCGTCGCGCGCTTCGCCCGATAGTCAACGGCGCTCAGTGTCCCGGCCTTCACCTGAGCAATCCAGAGCCTCACGGTTGCCTCGTACATGCCAAGCGCGGCCTCTTGCGAGCCGTCAAAGATCGTCTTCTGGAGGCTGGCCCCCTGCCGGAGTTTGCCCTCGAAGGTCGGCGCACACGCCACCGCAAAGGCCATCACCAGCGCGACCGCCAGCACCATCCGATGTTCCCTCATCCATCTCACCATCACGTCCTCCTTGGCGCGTCTCCGCGCCTGCTAGACGGGCAACGTCGCCCGTTACTTCCTCAGTCCTACCCCTCGAATTTCCTTCGTATCACACTCATACGTCACAGGGGGCGTATCCGCCCGCGTCTCGTGGACACAGAGAAGGGACATCATTTTGCCATCAGCGGCCTGATACCGGATTTCCACCAGCTTCGGCCATATCGGAGCGTGGAAGCAGCCGGAGAGCGAGAGTGCAATCGCAAGCACCACCCAAGGTTTCATGCCATCGCCCTCCGTACCCACCCGGCGAGGAATCGTGGTTTCTGAAGCGAGCGGTAGTAGTTCACCGCTCCGCATTTCAGCAGCAGCAGGAGCACGTCAGGGTGCCGGTAGGCGTTGGCTTGCTGAACGGTGTACGGCCCTAAGACTCCATCGACCTCGATGTCAAGCCCAACATCTCTCACCGATATTTGTAGGAGTCGATGCGCCATATGAGAACCCATGTTCACGGCAAAGCTGAACAGGTGTTCCCCGATGGCGTCCGGCAACCGCTCATACCCGTACCTCTCCCACCAGTCCCGCCGGTAAATCTCGATGGCCTGTTCCCGGGTCAGTGTCTTAATGTCCAGATCGGGATAGGTCCGCTTCGAGATGCCAAAGTTGGTCTCGCCGCCAGGATCAGCGGGATCATTGACATAGCCGCCCTCATGGGCTAGGACGCGATCAATGGCGGTCTCGAATGACATCAGAAAAACCTCCTCGACTGCGGCACCGACGACGGAATGGGCGGCTGCTTCTCTCCTCGTGGCCAGGGGCTCTTGGCCTCTCGTATCAGACACCCGCGTATCTGTCCTGTTGCTAGGGTCTCCCCGATCTGGAAGACATGGTACGTCGTCTCCGTCGCGTCCCACTGCCAGCTCGTCGTCTCCTCATCCCACGCCGCGAAGCAGACCGCCTGGCGGATGGCGCGTGTCCGCATCGCCTCGGTCGGCGCCGCGTTCCACCGCGCCGCCTCCACCTCGATCCGCACCGTGCGCGTCGGGATGTGGTAGGTCACGCTCAGAACCGTCTCCGCGAGCCAGGTGTCAAAGGTCTTACTGGGCCCAGCGGCGAGCGTGAGGCTAATAGGGTCGTCCATGGCCTGCTCAGTGGGACCCCTTCCCTGAATGAGCGCGAGCACGACCGTCACCACGACCAGCACGGCGAGCAGGATTTCCGTCACAAACCCACGTTCTGATGTCATCGTCTCCTCTCCTTGCGTCTCCGCCGCTCCTGCCGTTCTTCCTCCGTATCATAGGCCCATCCACAGGTACATCTCCGCAC
>JAUSIH010000095.1 GCA_030648205.1 Dehalococcoidia bacterium
CGTCGCGTCCCACCAGGCGCAACGCATCGGCGAGCTGCTACGCGAGGAGGACGTCGCCGCCGACATCATCGAGGAGCTTGCGAAGTCGCCGCCCGCGAGCGTGACGCTGGTCAAGGGATCGCCTGCCGAGGGCTTCGCGACGCCGGGGCTGACGCTGCTCACGGACGCCGAGGTCTTCGGGTTCACCAAGCAGCGCCGTGTGATGCGCCGTCGTCCCATCAAGCGCGAGGCGTTTCTGGCCGAGCTGAAGCTGAACGAGTACGTGGTGCACGTGGAGCACGGCATCGGCCGCTTCGTGGGCACGCTCCGGCGTCCTTCCGTGGAAGGACAGGAGCGGGAGTTCCTGGTGCTTGAATACGCCGAGAGCGACAAGCTCTATGTGCCCACGGAGCACATTGACCGCGTCGCGCCATACGTCGCTCCCGGCGAGGCGTCGCCTTCCCTGTCGCGGCTGGGGAGCGCCGAATGGGAGCGGACCAAGCAGCGGGTCAAGGAGTCGGCCAGGGAGGTGGCGAAGGACCTGCTGGCCGTCTATGCCGCGCGGGAGATCGCGCCCGGCCACGCCTATCCGCCGGACACCCCCTGGCAGCAGGAGATGGAGGCCGCCTTTCCCTACGTGGAGACCGCCGACCAGGCCGTCACCATACAGGAGGTCAAGGCGGACATGGAGAAGCCGCGGCCCATGGACCGACTGGTCTGCGGCGACGTGGGCTTTGGGAAGACGGAGGTGGCCGTGCGCGCCGCGTTCAAGGCGGTGATGGACGGAAAGCAGGTGGCGCTGCTGGTGCCCACCACCGTCCTGGCCGAGCAGCACTTCAACACCTTCCGACAGCGCATGGCGGCCTTCCCCATCCGCGTCGAGATGCTCTCCCGCTTCCGCTCGGACAAGGAGCAGAACGATGTGGTGCGGCGACTCAAGGCGGGCGATGTGGACATCGTCATCGGGACGCACCGCCTGCTTCAGAAGGACGTGGAGTTCAAGGAGCTGGGGCTGGTCATCATTGACGAGGAGCAGCGTTTCGGCGTGCTCCACAAGGAGCGGCTCAAGCGAATGCGCGCCACGGTGGACGTGCTCACACTTTCGGCCACGCCTATACCGCGCACTCTGCACATGTCGCTGGCGGGCGTCCGCGACCTCTCGACCATCCAGACTCCGCCGGAGGAGCGCCTGCCCATCAAGACCTACGTGGTGGACGACAGCGACGACGTCGTCCGCGAGGCGGTCCTGCGCGAGATGGACCGGGGCGGGCAGGTCTTCTTTCTACATAACCGCGTCCACAACATCGAGTTCATCGCGGAGCGGGTCCGGAAGCTGGTGCCGGAGGCGTCGGTAGCCGTGGCGCACGGCCAGATGGACGAGCACGATCTGGAGCGGGTGATGCTGGACTTCTATAACGGTGCGTATGACGTGCTGGTCTGCACCACTATCATCGAATCCGGCCTGGACATTCCCAACGTGAATACGCTCATCGTGCAGGACGCGCATACGTTCGGCCTGTCCCAACTCCACCAGTTGCGAGGACGTGTGGGCCGGGGCGCCGCGCGCGCCTATGCGTACTTTCTGACGCCGCCTGGCATGCGCCTCACCGAGACGGCGGACAGGCGCCTCGCCACCATCATGGAGGCCACTGAGCTGGGCGCGGGCTTCCGCATCGCCATGAAGGACCTAGAAATACGCGGCGCCGGGAACCTGCTGGGTGCGGAGCAGAGTGGGCAGATCAACTCGGTGGGATTCGACCTGTACTCGCGTCTGCTTGAGGAGGCGGTGCGCGAGCTGAAGGCGCAGCAGTATGTGGACAAGGGCGAGCGCCCGCCCGTCGAGCTGCTGCCGCAGGCGCCCCTGCCGGAGGTGGCGATGGACCTGCCCCTGGCCGCCCACATCCCGGAAAGCTACGTGCCGGATGTGGCCGCCCGCCTGGGACTGTACGGAAAGCTGGTGCGCGCCCGCAGCGAAGAGGACATGGAGGACGTGCGGCAGGAGATGACGGACCGCTTCGGCCCGCCGCCCGCCGAGATACAGGACCTGCTGTACGTGGTGCGTATCAGGCTGCTGGCCGGTCGGGCAGGGGTGCAGGCGGTGTCACGTCAGAATGGGAGCATCGTGGTGCAGTTCCGGAACGGGGTGCAGCCGGACAAGGCGTTCCTCGAAAAGGCGTACGGGACGTGGGTGCAGGTGGGCTTCAACCAGGTGCGGCTGGACTTGAACAAGCTCGGCGACAGGTGGCGCAAGGTGCTGGCCTCGGTGCTGAGCGCGATGGGGATGGAGTGAGCGCAAGGGCAATCGCGTCTTAATGCGAGCGTTCATTCCCGTCCGTCCCAAGAGACTGTGAAGAAATGCTGGGGAAAGCCCGCTGGTTCACCACCGTCATTCCGGCGGAGAGCTTGCCCCGTACCCGATACGGGGCCGGAATCCAGTGTCACCCGTCGCGGGCGAGCTTGTGTCTCTGGGCTCCGGCCCACGGCCTTCGCCGGGGCAGGCTTTTCGCCGGAGCGACGAAGGGACGCCCCCTTTGTGGTTTGCCGTGTCCATAAGTAAGAAGGACTTAGACGCGATTGCCCTGGAGTGAGCACGAGTCATCTTGCATCATCTTCCGCGCCGCGCGATAATAGAAGTTGGAATTTACTACTTTCTAAATTGAGGTAATGTTGTATGGTGCAGACCGCAAAACGCCGCAAGATCGTCCGCCCTCTGCCCAAGGGGCAGATGACCATCCCCGCCGCGTTCCGCGAGGCGCTGGGCATCGGCCCGGACACGCTCCTCAGCGTCACGCTCGTGGACGACTGCTTGGAGGTCCGTCCCGTCCGATCAGATGAGGAGTCGGTGCGCCTGTATACGGACGAGGATATTCAGCGGTTGCTTGAGGAAGATAAGCTCGATCCCCGAACGGCCGCGCGCATCAGGGCGCTTCTGCGCAAGGGCAAGCTGTAGATGCCGCGTGAGCGGACGCGCGTCTTCCTGGACGCGAGCATTCTCGTAGCGGCTGCCAAATCGCCCTCGGGCGGCTCGTCTGTCGCTCTTGAGGTCTGCCAGAGCCGACATTACCGTGCGATTGTCTCGCTGCGGGTCCTGCTGGAAGCGCGGAAGAACATCATGGAGAAGTTCGGCGAGGCGGAACATGTCCGTTACTATAAACTCCTCGCCGCGCTTGACCCGGAGATATGCGTTCCCGCGCCGCGGCACGAGATGGAACGCTGCGCGCTCCTCATATCGCCCAAAGATGCGCATGTGCTCGCCTCAGCCCTCGCGTCGCACAGCGTCGTCCTGCTGACCCTCGACCGTCGGCACTTCATGACCGCTGTGATCCAGAACGCCCGCCTGCCGCTGGTGATCATGACTCCGGGCGATTTCCTGAAGCAACTGCTTGCCTGAATGCACGTGCGTGGCGGTCTTTACAAGAGTCGCTACGCTATGGTCTGTCATTCCGAGAGAAAGCGAGGAATCTCCCCGCGGGGGCGCACTGCGGGGGAGACCCCTCGCTCCGCTCGGGGCGACAACTGAGTCGTCGCCCAGCCCTCTCCTGCCTCGCTTGTCGAGGTAGTGAAGCGGTTATCTAGGGTCATGGTAACCCGGCGACAGGTGGCGGAAGGTGCTGGCCTCCGTGCTGAGCGCGATGGGGATGGAGTAGCGGGGCCTCGCCGCGCTCTACTGCCTGACCGCGCGAATCTCCAGCACCGTCAGCGGCGCGTGGTGCGCGCGGACGCCCTCCACCTCGAACCCGGCCATGCGCACCGTCTCCAGCGTGCGGCGGTCCAGATGACACCCGTGCGCGAACCGCTTCCAGAGCGGCGTCAGACCGTCCTGCAACCGCCCAAAGGCGTTCTCCCATCGAACGTGTTCCAGCAACAGGAGTCGCCCGCCGGGTCGCAGCACCCGCCGCACCTCGCCGAGCGCTAGCAGCGGCTCCGCGACGGTGCAGAAGACGAGCGTGCCGACTGCTACGTCGAACGACGCGTCGGCGAAGGGCAGCGCCTGCGCGTCGGCCATCAGGAGTTGGACGGGAACAGGCGCCTTGTTCAGGTGCTTGCGTGCCTGTCGCGCCATGCTGTCATCGTACTCGGTCGCGACGACATGCGCCTGTGGTGGATATAGCGGCAGGTTCGCGCCGGTCCCCGCGCCGACCTCTAGCACGCGACCGTGCGCCGCGGAGAGCAGGCGTCTCCGCATACGCCGGAGGCCCATCGCTTCCCACGGCGCGGTGCAGATGTCATAGAGAGCGGCGAACGTGCGACTCATGGCCTTGGCGGCCTCCCGCGCCCCCCGTTGTTACCGTTCCAGAGTCGCCACGCACTCCACGTGGTACGTCTGGGGAAACAGGTCAATCGGCTGGACTTCGGTCAGACGGTAGCCGCCGTCGCACAGGACCCGCAGGTCGCGCCCCAGCGCGGAGGGGTCGCACGACACGTACACGACCTTCGGAGGAGCCAGGGCGATGAGCGCCGCCAACGCCTGGGGATGGCACCCGACGCGCGGCGGGTCCATGATGACGGCGTCGGGCCGCTCGGTGAGCTTCGATAGTGCAGCCTCGGTTTTCGCCTCCACGAACTCGATGTTCCTTATCCCTCGGGCGTTCGCCTTCGCGTCCTTCACCGCCGACGGCGACTCCTCGACGGCGACGACCTTGCGGGCCTTCCCCGCCAGCAGAATGGCGAAGGTGCCGACGCCCGCGTAGGCGTCCACCACGTACTCCCGGCCGGTCAGCCCCAGCCGCTCCTCAATCAGCCGCACCATGCGCTCCGCCTGGGCGATGTTGACCTGAAAGAAGGACGAAGATGCAACGCGGAAGCGGCGCCCCAGTATCTCGTCCTCGTAGTGCATCTGGCCCGAAGGCAACGGGATGGACGACTCCTTCAGGGTCGGCTGGATGAGCAGCGAGCCTGTCGTGACGCCTGAGCGGATGGAGAGTTGCGTCGTCTCGGCGCAGCGGTCCTGAAGCTGGGCGAGGGCCAGGTTGATGGACTCGTGCATGAGCATGCACCGGTCAATGCGCACCCACCGACGCGTCTCCTTGTGCACAAAGCCCAGCGCCCCCCGCCCTGCGGGGCTGATGGTGAAGCGCGCGTGGTTGCGGTAGCCCCACGGCTCGCCCGGGATGGTCGGCCTCACCGGCGCGTCCTCGAAGTTGCCGAAGCGGCGCAACTGCTCCACCACCAGGGTACGCTTCATCTCAAGTTGACGCTCGTACGCGATGTGCTGCCACTGGCAGCCGCTGCACGGGCCGTAGTAGGGGCAGGGCGCGGTCACGCGGTGCGGTGACGGCTTCAGTATCCCAATCGCCTCCGCAGCGACATGGTGTCGCCGCCGACGAAGCACCCGCGCGACGACCTCCTCGCCGGGGATGGCGTTCGCCACGAAGACGGGCGTATCGTCCAGGCTGGCCTGGGCCTCGCCCATGAACCCCATTTCCTCTATGGTGAGGCGGACGGTGTCGCCTTGCTGCGGTTGTTTCTGGTCGTCGGGCATAAAGCTCGTTGCTCTTTCTAGCTAGTGCGGTTTCTGCGAAACCATACCAGGGAGGTTCAGGAGGGCGAAGCCCTTCTGACGGGGGTTGGGGGGGTGTCCCCCCGCCTCACCTTATATCGGGAGGGGTGGGGACACCCCTACGACCCCGGCGGGCCGCAGGGTGGCCCTGCGCGCTCGCGGCTTTCCGGAGCAATTCTGACTCGGGACACTGGGTTATGATACCATGCGACGCAGTCCGTCATGGCGCGGATACGGTCGGCTTGACATCCAGCGTCGGTTCGGGACAATACCCTTAGGTTACGAACGCCCATGGACATTATCTTCCACAACGTCCGCGCCCTGACCAACGACCGCCGTCGGCCTCTGGCGACGCTGGTGGCCGTCCAGGGGGAGCGCATCGCCTACGTGGGCGAGACCGCCGACCTGGACGGGCTGCGCCAGCCGGGGACGCGCGTCGTTGACGGCGCGGGCCTGGGCCTTGTCCCCGGATTCATTGACGCGCACACGCATCTCTTCGCCTACGCGGCGCACCTGCTGAGCGTGGACTGCTCCCCCGCGGCGGTGCTCTCCATTCCGGAACTGCAAGCGGCTGTCCGTCGTCGCGCCGCTGAGACTCCATCCGGCCAGTGGGTGCGGGCAGTCGGCTACAACGAGTTCTACCTTGCCGAACGACGCCATCCCACGCGATGGGACCTGGACGAGGCCGCGCCGGAGCACCCCGTTCGGCTGGCGCACCGGTCGGGACATGCCGTCGTCCTGAACAGTCGCGGCTTGCGGGCGGTCGGCATCTCGCTGGAGACGCCCGATCCGCCGGAGGGGCTGATTGACCGGGCGGCGCCTTCCGGCGAGCCGACGGGCATTCTGTACGACGCGGACGCCTATCTGAAGGAGCGCGTGCCGCGGTTGACCGACGCGGAGTTGAGCGACGGCGTGCGCCGGGCTATGCGTTTGTACCTGTCGCAGGGCTATACATCGCTGCAGGACGCGACGTACCACAACGGCCCCGACGACTGGCGGACGATGCAACGCCTGTCGGCCAGTGGCGAGCTGCCTCTGCGCGTCACCATGATGGCGGATGGCCGCCAGATAGACGCCTTTCTATGGGCGGGCCTCTCCTTCCGCGCGGGGGACAATCGGCTGCGCTTGGGGGCCGCAAAGATCATGCTGCAGGAGGCGACGGGAGCGCTGTACCCGTCCGCCGAGGAGCTGCGTGATCTGGTCCTGCGGCTGTACCGCCTGCGCTGGCAGGTGGCGGTCCACGCGGTGGAGGAGCGGCCCATCGCTGCGGTGGCGGACGCCTTTGCGGCGGCTTTCGCCTCCATCCCCGGCGCCAGCGACAGGCGCCTGCGCGTCGAGCACTGCTCGCTGTGCCCGCCGGAGCTGCTGGAGCGCCTCGTGGGGCGTGATGTTGTGGTCGTGACCCAGCCCGCGTTCATCCACCACAGCGGTGAGCGGTATCTGGCCGAGGTCCCCGCCGACAAGCACGCCTGGCTCTATCGGTGCAAGTCGTTCGTGGGCGCGCGGCTGCGCCCCGCCGCGGGGTCGGACGCGCCGGTCGCGCCCCCCAGCGCGCTGCTGGGCATGTCGGCGGCGGTGACCCGACGCGCCGCCAGCGGGCAAGCGGTTGCGCCGGAGGAGACGATAACCGTCCAGGAAGCCCTGGAGATGCACACGCGGGCCGCCGCCTACGCCGCCTTCGAGGAGAAGGAGCGAGGGGCCATCATGCCCGGCATGTTCGCCGACCTGGTGCTGCTCTCCGCCGACCCGACGTCCGTGGACGCGGACGCCATTAAGGACATTCGGGTGCACATGACGATGATTGGCGGGAAGGTGGCGTGGGAGGGTTAACCCTGACCTGGGCTAGGGCTTGTTCCGAAATCAGCTTGCAACCCCCGAATAAATTCGGGGGCACTGATGCCCCGCAATTCATTGCGGGGTGAACAGATGACTTCCGGAATAGCTCCTAGGGCAATCGCTGGCTCGACGCCACGTCGTTGGCGCAGAGCTTCCACGCGCCGTTTTCCTTCACGAACGAATAGATATGCCGGGCGCGCGTGTCCTGAAAGTCCGGCCCTGAGACCTTTTTGAGCGTCTGCGTTACTTCCACTTTCGCCTTGTCCGCCCCGATCTCCACGACCCGGACGCTCTCGATATCCACCCTCACCGCGTAGGTGGCCCAGAGCTTCTCCAGCCGGCCCATGTCAAAGAGATAGGAGGGAGAGCCGCACGCCGCCGACGACATGAGCGTCAGCCCGCGGCTGTCCTTCTGCGTGACGTAGCGCGCGCCCTGGGCGACAAGTGCCTGAAGCGCGTCGGTGTCACTGACGGGCTGGGCGGGGGCACAGGAAGCGAGGAGAAGCAAACACAAGAGCAATAAGAGGATGAAGGGGCGTGGTCGCGGCGGGCGCATCAGCGGTCGGGGCAATGCCGAGTCTCCTACTTCCTGCGGACGAGCACGTAGTCGGCCAGCATCAGCAGCGAGCGTCGGGCGGGGATGTCCGACAGGGGCGCAAGGGCCTCGCGGGCGCGCGTCACGTATTCCTCCGCCACGCGATAGCAGTCCGGGATGATGCCCGATGTGGCGACGGCCTGGAGCGCCCGCTTCACGTTGGCTTCTCTGTCCTGGTTCTGACAGATAGCCGGAATGGGGTTGGCGTCCGGTTGCCGCTCCATGAGCATGATGGCGGGAAGGGTGAGGGTGCCTTGCAGCAGGTCGCCGCCCACGGGCTTGCCCACCTCGGCTGCGTCGCCCTCGTAGTCCAGGATGTCGTCCACAATCTGAAAGGCCATGCCCAAGTTGTGGCCGTACCCGCGGAAGGCCTGCACTGTGGACTCCGGCGCGCCGCTGAGGAGGGCGCCGTTCTCCGCGCCCATCGCGAAGAGCGACGCCGTCTTGTCCGCTATCCGCTGCCAGTAGTTCTCCGACGCCTGGCGCCATTCGAAGGCGGTCGCGATCTCCCGAAGCTCGCCGCTGGACAGGGCCATGATCGCCTCCGAGAAGCGGCGTACGGCGCGCACGTTGCCGGTGTCGCTGACGAAGGTGGCCGACCGGGCGAAGACGTAGTCGCCCACCAGCACGGCCTCTCGTTTGCTGAAGAGATTGCTGATGGTTGGCTGACCGCGCCGGATAGGCGCGTCGTCCACCGTGTCGTCGTGGATGAGGCTGGCGATGTGCAACAGCTCCGTGGCTGTGGCCATGAGCACGGGGTTAAGGGAGTCTCGTTCGTGGAAATGGGAGGCCAGCAGAGTGATGGCCGGGCGGACGCGTTTGCCCTGGGCAAGGATGGACTTCTCCAGAAGCCGGGACAGATGGGGGAAACCTTCTTGCGCGACCTTGCGGAGGTTGTCTTCCACCTGCGCCAGATCGCTTCTGATTGGCTCGTAAAAGGCGTGCTTGTCAACGTTGGCGCGGGAGTCGGAGAGGGCCATCACTTCTGTCCCGCCGACGTTGCCTGGCGCAGCCGCTGGACCTCCTCCTCAATCATGCTGTCCTCCAGCTTGGTGAACAGAGGCTTCGGCGTGGCGAGTGTCTGCCCCGCGGCGGGCTTGTGGAAGGCCCATCCCGCGCTCTCAACGGCGCCCTGGTTGCCCAGCGACTCGTGCAGCGTTTGGGAGCTGAAGGGGAGGAAGGGGTACAGGGCTGTCTTCAGGCAGGAGATCACTGCCATGGAAGTCCAGAGGGCGCGCGCGGCGGCCTGGCGGTTTTGCTTGATGGCGCGCCAGGGCGCGGTCTCGTCCACGTAGCGGTTCGCGTCCTGCGCCAGCCCCATTGCGGCGCCGATGGCTGCCTTGAAATGACAGTTGCGCAGATGGCGCTCCACGGCTTGAAACGCATCCTCAGCTTTGGCCAGAATGGCCCTGGCGGGCGCGTCCAGCTCACCCGGGTCGGGGACCGCGCCGTTGAAGTTGCGGTAGGTAAACGTAAGAATGCGGTGCGCCAGATTGCCGTAGGTGGCCACCAGTTCGTCGTTGTTGCGGCGCAGGTATTCGCGCCACGAGAAGTCCGCGTCTGACGACTCCGGCATGCCCGCCGAGAGGTAGTACCGGAGCGGGTCCGCCGGGAAGCGGGCCAGGTAGTCCGGCAGCCAGACCGCCCAGTTGCGGCTGGTGGAGATCTTCTGGGCCTCCAGCGTCAGGAACTCGTTGGCGGGCACGTCATAGGGCAGGTTCAGTCCGCCGTAGCCCATCAGCATGGCGGGCCAGATGATTGTGTGGAAGGGTATATTGTCCTTGCCGATAAAGTAATAGGATCGGCAGTCCTTGCTCTGCCAGTAGTCCTTCCACCTGTCCGGCTGGCCGCCTTTCTGCGACCATTCCTTGCTGGCGGAGAGATAGCCGCACACCGCCTCAAACCACACGTAGATGCGCTTGTGCTCGAAGCCGGGCGCGGGCACCGTCACGCCCCATTCGATGTCGCGGGTGATGGCCCTGTCGTTCAGCCCGCCCGCGATGAAGTTTGTGCTGAAGTTGAGCACATTGGAGCGCCAGTGAGACTGCTGCTTGACCCAGGCGAGGAGGCGGTCCTGGAAGGCGCTCAGCTTCAGGAAATAGTGCTCGGAGTCGCGGATCCCCGGAGTGGCGCCGCAGAGCTTGCACCGGGCGCCCACGAGGTCGATGGGGTTCAGCGTCCGCCCGCACTTGTCGCACTGGTCGCCGCGGGCGCTCTCGTAGCGGCAGTGAGGGCACGTCCCTTCCACATAGCGGTCGGGAAGGAACCGCGCCTCCTTCGGGCAGTAGGGGAGGGACTGGCTGCCTTTGTAGATATAGCCCTGCTCAAGGAGGGAAAGAAATATCTCGTGGACGGTCTGGGTGTGATTCTGCGTGCCAGTGGACGTGTAGAGGTCGAAGTTGATGCCCAGCTTCCGCCACGATTCCACGAACTCGCCGTGATACTTGGCGACTACCTTGTCGGGAGTGGTGCCTTCCTGCTCGGCGCGGACGGTGATGGGCGTGCCGTGCTGGTCGCTGCCGGAGACCATCAGCACTTCGTGGCCGGCGGCGCGGTGATAGCGGGCGAAGATATCGGCCGGCAGGTAAGCGCCCACGATCTGGCCGATGTGCAGCGAGCCGTTGC
>JAUSIH010000096.1 GCA_030648205.1 Dehalococcoidia bacterium
CTGCACGGCGAAGTACCACCCGAAGCGCGGGTCGCCCTTCATGTACCCCAGCGAGTACACCTGGACCGCCAGCGCCACCGTGGTCACCACGCCCAGCATGATGATGGACAGCGGGTCAATGACGAACCCCAGGCTCACGTCCTTCCCGCCCACGGCGAACCAGGGCATGGAGAAGGCGCCCGCCTGGCCCGTGCGCAGGTAGTCGGCGGCCACCGGGAAGAACAGGACGAATCCGCCCGCTATGGCGAGAATCGCCAGCCAGGCGCCGCGACCGGGCAGGTAGCGATTGAAGAACGCCAGCACGACGAATGCCGCGAGGCAGAGCGCGGGCGCCAGCCATGCCCAGGACATGCCCAGAGGCGCTGACAACGACTCGGCGTTTACCATTTCATCAGGTCCACTTCGTCAACGTTGACCGTGCCGCGGTTCCGGTACAGGCGCAGGATGATGGCCAGCGCCAGCCCCGCCTCGGCGGCGGCCACCGTGATGACGAAGATTGCGATGATCTGGCCCACGGTCTGAGCGGGCGTCAGGTACGCCGTGAAGGCGATGAGGTTGACGTTGACAGCGTTCAGCATCAGCTCGATGGACATGAGCACCAGCACCGCATTCCGCCGCGCCAGCACCCCGTACAGCCCGATGCTGAACATGGCCGCGCTGACGGCCAGGACGGCCTCTAACGGGATCATTCTTCCTTCTCTCCCGGTCGCGCGATGATGATCGCGCCCATCAGGGCGATGAGCAACACCAGCG
This sequence comes from Dehalococcoidia bacterium, assembly GCA_030648205.1. Lineage (NCBI taxonomy): Bacteria > Bacillati > Chloroflexota > Dehalococcoidia > Dehalococcoidia bacterium. The sequence goes on from JAUSIH010000096.1 coordinate 754, forward strand.
ACGCGATCTCAAAGGGGAGGGCCCACTGCGTGAACAGGCTCTCCCCCAGGACGGCAAGCTCCGGCGCGGGCCCGGGCGCTTTCGTCACCCACCGGGCACCCAGCAGAATCGCGGCGAAGGCGGCGAAGACCAGAGCGGCGGCCAGTAACGCCAGCGGCCACTGGGGGTTGTCCAGCTTCTGCGGCGCATCAGGGCGACGCGTGAGCATGACGGCAAAGAACAGGACGATGATGACAGCGCCCCCGTACACAAGCACCTGGACGATAGCCAAGAACGGGGCGTAGAGGACCACGAACAGTCCCGCGGCGGCCAGGAGGGCCACCAGCAGGGCGACGGCGCTGTAAATGACGCTGCGCGCCGCCACGACTCCCACAGCCGCGGCCAGCATGACGGCGCTGATTCCGTAGAAAAGCAGTTGAAGCGGGGTCACTTGCTCTGCGCTTCTCCCTTCGCTTCTGGCTTTGCTTCCGTGGCGGCGTTGGCCGGGGCCGCCCCTGCTCCCACAGCCTGCGGCGGCTTGTAGCCGGGCCGCTCCCAGGGCGGAGAGCCCGTGCTCGGCTCTATCCCCCTGGCGCGCATCCGTGTGACGTACTCGGTGCCCCACTTGTGGAGCGTAGCAATGTCTATCATCAGTCCGCCGCGCGTCGCCGTGCCGCGCTCGTGCTGGTCCGTCATAACAATGGCGTCGAAGTTGCACACCTCCACGCATAGCCCGCAGACGATGCAGTTGGCGATGTCCAGCTTGTAGTGGTCCACAATCTTGCGCCGGGGACTCTTTCCCTCCTTGAAGAGGGGGTTGTCCTTCATGCCGACCGTGATGCACTCGGTGGGGCATATGCGGGCGCACGCCAGGCAGCCCGTGCACGCCGACTCATTGACCTTGTCGTCCCAGATCAGGCCGGGAAAGCCCATGTACCGCGGCTGGAGCAGCAGGTGCTGCCGCGGGTACTGCGTCGTCACCGGACGGCGCAGGGTCGTCTTCAGGGTCGTGAGGAGCGCCTTCAGCGTGCCGATCACCGCACGAACTCCTCGCGCGGCACCAGGCGGATGCGGCTCTGGGCCGCCGCCGCGCGCCGACGCCGCGCCAGGCTGTAGAGCGCGCCCGCCACCAGCGCCAACGAGAGCGCCAGCATGACCACGTCCGGCCAGCCCATGTACCGGTAGAAGGCCGTCAGGAACAGGTTCGCGAAGCCCAGCGGCAGCATCACCTTCCACGCCAGGCTCAAGAGCTGGTCCACGCGCAAACGCGGCATGGCGGAGCGCACCCAGAAAATCAGCATGATGACCAGATAGCACTTGATGAGGAACCAGAGCAGGTTGCCCACCGGCCCCAGCAGAGCGGGAAGCACCGGCCCCTCCCAACCGCCGAGGTACAGGAGGGTCGCCAGGGCCGCCAGCGCGAAGGTGTTGGCGTACTCAGCCAGGAAGAACATGGCCCAGTGCATGCCGCTGTACTCGACCATCGGTCCGCCCATCAACTCCGACTCCGCCGACGGGATATCGAAGGGCGTGCGCCCCAGCTCCGCCAGGCCCGCCATCACGAACAGCAGGAACCCGACGGGCTGCACGACGATGTACGGCGTCACGTTCTGCTTCTGCACGATCTCCCGCAGGTCCAGCGACCCGGCGATCATCACCACCGCCAGGATGGCGAAGACCACCGGCAGCTCGTAGCTGATGAGCTGTGCAGCGGCGCGGGCCGCGCCAAGCAACGCGTACTTGTTGCCGGAGCTCAGTCCCGCCATGACCATCCCGGCTGTGGACAACCCGGACACCGCCACGATAAAGAAGATGCCCAGGTCGAGATTGCGCACCACCAGGTCGCGGGTAAAGGGGATGGTGACCCAGATAACGAAGGCCGGGACGAACACCACCAGGGGCGCCATCCAGAACAGCACCCTGTCCGCCTTCGCGGGCATCAGGTCTTCTTTCACCAGGAGCTTGAGCGCGTCCGCGATGGGCTGGAGCAGACCCCACGGGCCGGTCAGCATGGGCCCGACGCGCTGCTGGATGCGCGCCAGCACCTTGCGCTCCAGATAGGTGAGCGCGAGCACCGTGACGGTCAGGAACAGCAGCATCGCCACCAGGCGAAGCACAATGTCCGGCAGGGTGTCCAGAGTCATGCGTCCTGTCCTATTCCGCTTTCACGGCTACCGGTCCACATCGCCCAGCACGATGTCAATGGACGCCAGGATGACGACGGCGTCGGCTATGTACGCGTTGCGCATCATAATCGGAAGGCCCATCAAGTTGACGAACGACGGCCCCCGTATTTTCAGTCGGTAGGGCCTGTCTTTGCCGTCGCTGATCAGGTACACGCCGAACTCGCCGCGCGGGTTCTCCGTGCATACGAACGCTTCCCCCTTGGGAGGGCGCAGCCCCTTGGGCATATTGGCCGCCATGCACGGCCCGGCAGGCAGTCCCTTCATCGCCTGCTTGAGGATGCGCAGCGACTGGCGCATCTCCTCCATTCGCACCAGGTAGCGGTCGAGACAGTCGCCGCGCGCGCCGACAGGCACGTCGAAGTCGAGCTTGTCGTAGATGGAGTATGGCTCCGACCGGCGGACATCGTAGGGCACACCGCACGCCCGCAGGTTGGGACCGCTCAGCCCCAGGTCAACGGCGTCGGCGGCGCTGATGGCTCCGATGCCCTGCGTCCGCTGCAGGAAAATCTCGTTGGACGTCAGCAGGTCATCGCACTCCTGGACGCCGCGCTCCAGCACGGGCATGAGGTCGCCCATCAGGGCGTCGAAGTTGGCGGGCAGGTCGTTCTTGACGCCGCCCACGCGCATGAAGTTGTGCATCATGCGCGCGCCGGACACCGCCTCGAAGACGGCCTGGATGCGCTCCCGCTCGCGGAAGCCGTACATGAACGTGGTGCCGAAGATGCCGACATCCGCTCCGAACGCCGCGTAGTACATCAGGTGGCTGGCGATGCGGTTGAGCTCCAGCAGGATGACGCGAATGGACTCGGCGCGCTCCGGCGGCTTCACCCCCATCAGCTTCTCGATGGCCATGACGAAGGTGTGCTCATTGTTGAAGTTGGCCAGGTAGTCAAGCCGGTCGAACAGGGTGATGACCTGCCGGTACATCTCCCCCTCGGCCAACTTCTCCGTGCCCCGGTGCAGGTAGCCGATGACCGACTCCATGTCGGTGACGCGCTCCCCGTCCACGTGCAGCACCATGCGGAACACCCCGTGGGTGCTCGGGTGCTGCGGCCCCATGTTGACCATCATCTCGATGGTCTGGGGCGTGGGCTGAGGGCGCGCGTCCGTCGTCACGGGGCGCCTTCGCCTTTCTCCGGCGGCGCCTTCTCCGCCGAGAGCCGTATCTGTGGCTTGTGCAGCTTCTCCGCGGCCTCCGCCTCCTTGCCCGGCTTCACGCCCTGGGCGAAGCTCTTGCGCAGCGGATATCCCTCGAACCCCTCGTAGAGGAGCAGCGGCTTCAGCGCCGGATGCCCCTCGAACACGATCCCGAGAAGCTCAGCGGCCTCCCGTTCGTGCCAGTCGGCGCCGCGCCAGACCGAGATGACGGACGCGACGCGCGGGTTGTCGTTCGGCAGGTTGACCTTGACGACGAGCTTCTGGCGGCGCGCCATGCACCACAGGTGATAGACCACCTGCAGGTTCGCGACCCAGTCCACGCCGGAGATGCACCGCAGGTAGTCGAAGGCCAGATGGGGGTGCTCCTTCAGCGTGCGGCAGACGGAGAGGAGATGCTCCGGAGGAACGGTGACGACCAGCTCGTCCAGGCTATACTCCGCCGTGTAGGACACGCCCGCCAGCGCCTCCTTGAGCGCTGCCTCCAGCTCGGGATAGCTGGCGGTGACGGCTGGCGTCGGGGGCTGCGCGCCGTGGGTTGTCACGCCTGCTCCCGCGCCAGAGAGATATCCCGCCCCTGCTCTTTCATGATCTTTCCCTGGAGCTTGATCAGCCCGTCCATCAGGGCCTCGGGCCGCGGCGGACACCCCGGAATGTAGATATCCACGGGTATGATGTGGTCAACGCCCATGACCACGGAGTACGAGCGAATGTACGGGCCGCCGCACGTGGCGCAGCTCCCCATCGCAATGACCCACTTGGGCGCGGGCATCTGCTCGTACAGCAGCCTGATGGGGTCCGCCATCTTTTTGACGACAGTCCCCGCCACGATCATCACGTCCGATTGCCGGGGCGAGGGCCACGTCACCACGCCGAACCTGTCGAGGTCATGGTGCGCCATGTAGGTGCTGATCATCTCGATGGCGCAACACGCCAGGCCGAACTGCATCGGCCACAGGGAGGACTTGCGGGCCAGGGCGAAGATATGCTCCACCTTGCCCATCACAACACCCGGCAACACCCGTTCAAACGGCGCCTGGCCCTCCCATAGGCGCCGCGTCACGACTACGATATCCTTCTCCCCACTCCCCCCCTGCTCCTGCCCGGTCACCGCCACTGGAATACCCCCTTCTTCCATCCGTACATCAGGCCAAAGCAGAGAACGCCAATGAAGAAAATCATCGCCCAGAAAACGGAGGGGGCGCTGCGCGCGAAGACGACAGCCCACGGAAAGACGAAGGCGGCCTCCACATCGAAGACCAGAAAAAGGATAGCGTAGAGGTAGTAGCGGATGCGCACCTGCTGCCAGTGCTGGCCGGTCTGAGGAATGCCGCACTCGTAGGGGCTGAGCTTCATGGGGGTCGCCTTGCGCGGCGCCAGCAGCCAGCCGATAGTGAAGGAGACGACCACCATGCCTGTCCCCAGGATGGTGGCAACGAGGACGGCGACGTAGTCCGAAGCGTAGTCGACCGGCATACTCGCTGGTTCTTGAAATATCGCACCCCGTCCTGAAGGACGAGGAGAACGCTCAAATCTGGGCTGCCTACCACTATAGCAGGGCGGCGGAAGGCAGTCAACGTATGTACGGCGTCTCTGAGCGCTGGGGAGCAAAGAGTGCCTGCGTCTTTGGTTACGAATTTCACAATACAGGTTTTACGGCCCGCGCGAACGGTTTGCGCCTTATTTCGACGCGATATGGGCAGGCGCGTCGTCTGTTTCGCCTGCCGCGCATAGGGCTCGATGCCAAAGCATTGTTATGGCAAGTGCTTTCTTCAAGAGGGTCGCATCGTTTCATGGTAAGATGGGTGCCAAGACTCCGACGGGAGACCGGCTATGCAAATGTCCTCTGGCGCGTCCGCGCCCATATGGAAGCGGCTCGCCGCAACTCTGCTGATAGACGTACCCATCGTCCTGGCGGTGAATCTTCTCGTGCTGCTCGCCATCCCGCGGCTCCTGGATTCCCTGGGCGGCCGGCGGCTTGTGGTGCTGCCAGGCATCTTCCTGGAGTCGGTCCTGGGTCCGCTGATGGGCGGCGGCGCAGACCAGATGACGAACGGCGTCAGCGCCACGGCATTTGCGCTGGGACTGCTGGTATGGCTCCTGGTGCCGTTCCTGCTGATATCTCTGCTCTACTTCACCATCGGCTACCGGCTGCGGCAGACGCTGGGCAAGCGCCTCATGGGGATAGCCGTCTCGGGCAGCCCGAGCGGTGAAAAGCCGGGCTGGTGGCGGGCCTTCCTGCGCGCCGCGTCCCTGCTTCCGTCCTGGCTCGCCTTCTACGCCCTGCTGCTGGCCCTGCTCCCCCTGGTCGCCGCCCTGGCGGCGGGCAACGACGAGGTCAGGACCGCTGCTACCTTTGGCGTCTTCCTCCTGGTGATAGCCCTGCCCTCCCTCGCCAACCTGTTCTGGGTGCGGCTCTCCCCCGACCGTCGCGGCTGGCACGACCGGCTGGCCGGCACAACGGTAGTGGACTTGACCGCAAAGGCGGCGGAGCAGGAGACGGCGGCCAGCGAAACACCGGCCCCGCCGGCCTCGACCTAGCGGTCCAGGCCTTCCCCTCCAACGCGGCGGCGAACGATAGCGCAAAGCTGCACTCTAGTAGGAAGATGGTCATGCAAACACGGCCAGCAGCCATCGCTCCCCTGTGGAAGCGCCTCGTCGCTACTGTACTCATTGATGTGCCGCTGGTGCTCATAGCCTACGTCATGGAGTATATGACCACAGCCGGATACATGCTCGACACGTGGACAAGGCAGGTCGTGGTACCAACAGGCCAGTTCCTGGAGTGGGCGCTGAGACCATTAGTTGGAGAGGACTACTGGCCAATTTGGAGGCACGGAGTCAGCCCGACGGCGTACGGGCTTGGCTGGCTCTTTTGGCTCGTGATGCCGTCATTGTTGCTTTGGCTTCTTTACTTCACCGTCGGCTACCGGCTGCGGCAGACGCTCGGCAAGCGGCTCATGGGCATTGCCGTTGTACGGCGCGGGAGTGACCAGCGACCGGGCTGGCGTCAAGCTTTCGTCCGCGCGGTGGCTCTCCTGCCTTCCTGGTTTGGCTTCTACATCATCCTCACGGCCCTCATGGCGGCGGCCGGGTTGGCGGCGTTGGGATCTCATGAACCCCGTACGGAAACGCCAGCCGACAAGCGGATCGCGGAACTGCTCCTGGTCGCGGCGGTCTTCGGAGCGTTCTTCTTGATTGTCTCCCTGCCGTCGCTAGCCATCCTATTCCTCGCAACCCGCTCCCCTGACCGTCGCGGCTGGCACGACCGGCTGGCGGGCACAACGGTAGTGGAATCTTCGCCGCGACGACAGGAGCAGGCCCCACCTGAAGAGGGCCCGACCGAAGACGCGGGGACAGGCACGCAGGCGAAGAGCTAGCGCGGCGACTCCATCTTCCCATCCAAGGCTGCGGCGACGGTGGGGATATCCTTGTCGCCGCGCCCGCTCAGGCCGACGAGGACAAGGGCGTCCTTCGGCAGCCCCGCGGCAAGCTTGAGGGTGTACGCGACGGCGTGGGATGACTCAAGCGCGGGGATAATCCCCTCCGTCCGGCACAGCGTCTGGAACGCGTCAAGCGCCTCCTGGTCCGTGGCGGTCACATACTGCGCCCGTCCCGTCTCCTTGAGATGCGCGTGCTCCGGGCCGACGCCCGGGTAGTCCAGGCCCGCCGAGATGCTGTGCGTTTCCAGAATCTGGCCCGCGTCGTCCTGCATGACGAACGAGTAGGAGCCGTGCAGCACGCCGGGCCTGCCCGCGACGAGGCTCGCCGCGTGACGCCCGGTGGCCATCCCCTCGCCCGCCGCCTCCACGCCCACGAGCCTGACTTGCGCATCATTCACCAGCGGGTAGAACAGGCCGATGGAGTTGCTGCCACCGCCCACGCACGCGACGGCATAGTCCGGCAGGCGGCCCTCCGCCTTCAATATCTGCCGCCGGGCCTCCTTGCCGATGACCAACTGGAAGTCGCGCACCATCATCGGGTACGGGTGAGGCCCCACGGCGCTGCCCAGAATGTAGAATGTGGTGCGGACGTTGGTCACCCAGTCCCGCATCGCCTCGTTGATGGCGTCCTTGAGAGTGCGGCTTCCGCTTCCGACCGGCCTGACCTCCGCGCCCAGGAGCTTCATGCGGAAGACGTTCAGGCTCTGCCGCCTGATGTCCTCCTCGCCCATGTAGACGACGCAATCCATCCCCAGCAACGCGCACACCGTCGCCGTGGCGACGCCGTGCTGTCCGGCGCCCGTCTCCGCGATGACGCGGCGCTTGCCCATGTGCCGCGCCAGCAGCCCCTGGCCGAGGGCGTTGTTGATCTTGTGCGCCCCCGTGTGGGCCAGGTCCTCCCGCTTCAAGTAGATGCGAGCGCCGCCTGCTTTCTCGCTCAGGTTGTGAGCAAGGTAGAGCGGCGTGGGCCGTCCCGCGTACTCGCGGAGCAGACGCGCCAGCTCGTGCTGGAACGCGCGGTCGCGGCGGACGTGCCGGTACGCCTCGGTCAACTCGCCGATGGCCACCATGAGCGTCTCCGGCACGAAGCGTCCGCCGAAGGGGCCGTAGTGGCCCGTCGCGTCGGGGAAACGGTACTTACGCGGCGCTGTCACGAAAAGTCAAAGACCTCCACAGAGTCATTTCAGGTAGCCACACCGGACTGCCCATCATTCCTCCAACCCCAGCGCGAAGTGAATTGCGGCGTCCACAATCTGGAGCTTATCCGGGCTCAGAGTGGTGATGCGCTCCTTGAGACTGGCCTTGGGAACAGTTGCGATAACGTCGAGATTCGCTACACAACGACGGGCCATGCCGTCGTCCGGCCCGAGAGGCACTTCGGCGGGAATACGGCGGCTACGTGTCGTTACGGGCGCGACAGTTATCAAAGCCCTGACCGCGTACGCCTCATCGCGCGAGAGCAAGAGAACAGGTCGCCTTCCCACGGGCGGCGCGAGATCGGCCCACCATATCTCTCCCCGCTTCACTCCCAGGGTTCCTCCGCCAGTACGGCGCTGCCCAGCTTGTAGGCGACCGCCACCTCCGCGGCGCTCTCTGGCGACTTTCGGTAGCCGCGGACGTAGCGTCGCACGGCTTTCTTCTCGCGTTGCTGACGTAGCATCATGTCAACAGCGCGTCGGAAGAACTCGCTACGGGTCTCCTTGCGGATGTGGCGTTCCCTCTCGACTGCGTCGAGCACTTCGGCGGGGATGCTGATGGTCACTTTCGCTACTTTGGCGCTCATGCACGTCTCCCTTATACTGGTCATACCAAAGCATGACCAGCATAGCCTCGCGTGTCAATTCCGTGAGAATGCGTGCCTTGTGTCCACTCCACTACGCTGAAGTCGCAGTCTGGTCCGCCGCCCGCGCCGCCCGCACGAACGCCCGTATCCTGGCCGCGTCCTTCACGCCGCCCGTCTCGACGCCGCTGGACACGTCCACGCCCCAGGGCCGCACGCGCCGCACGGCATCCGCCACGTTCTCCGGCGTCAACCCGCCCGCCAGCAGAAAGCGATAGCGCCCGGAGAGGTCGCCGACCAGTCCCCAGTCGAAGGCGCGTCCGCTCCCACCGTACGCCTCCCCAGCCCGCGCGTCCAGCATGGGCAGCAGTCCCGCCTCCTGCACGCTCCGCAGAGCCGCCTCCAGAGCGGTCGCATCCGTGTCCGGCCGGACGTGCACAGCCTTGATGACGGGCCGCTTGATTCGCCGGGCGTCCTCAAGGCTCTCGTCGCCGCTGAGCTGCACATAGTCCAGCCCGCACAGGGCGGCCACGCGCTCCACTTCGTCCACGGGTGCGTTCACGAAGACGCCGACGACGGACGGAGGGCGACTGGCCCGCCGACGCAACTCATGGACGAGAATGCGCGCCGCGTCCGGCTCCACCCTGCGAGTGCCGGGCGCGAACACGATGCCGATGTAGTCGGCGCCGGCCTCGGCGGCCACCAGAGCGTGCTCCACCTGCCGGATGCCGCATATCTTGACCGCAATCACGACGTCACCCTTCCCGCGTGGGAAGGGCGGGCGCGCCCATCAGCTCCCCGACCCTGGCGGCGATGTCCGGCGCGACCATGAACGCCTCGCCGATGAGCACCGCGTCCACGCCCCACGCGCGCACGCGCTCCAGGTCGTCGCGGGTGCGCAGGCCGCTTTCGCTGACGACGACGCGGTCGTCCGGAATGGCGGGCCGCAGGCGCCGGGTTGTCTGCACGTCCGTCTTGAACGTCTTGAGGTTGCGGTTGTTGATGCCGATGACCCTGGCCCCCGCGTTCACCGCCCGCCGGACCTCCGGCAGCGTGTGCACCTCCACCAGCGGCTCCATGCCCAGGCTGCGGGCCAGCATGAGCAGCCCGCTGAGCTGCCCGTGGTCGAGAATGCCCACGATGAGCAGCAGGGCGTCCGCTCCGGCGGCGCGGGCCTCATAGACCTGATAGGGATGGAGGATGAAGTCCTTCCGCAGCACCGGCGGGCCGTCCGGACCGACCGCCTCGGCCACCGCCGAGAGGTGCTCCAGCGCGCCCTGAAAGTGCGGGGCCTCCGTGAGCACGGAAATGGCCGCGACGCCGCAGCGTACGTACGTCTTCGCGATGGCGACGGGGTCGAAGTCGGCGCGCAGCAGGCCCCTGGACGGCGAGGCGCGCTTGACCTCGGCGATGAGCCGCAGCCCGTCGCCCTTCAGGGCCGCCGCGAAGTCCTTGGCGGGACGCCGCTCGCCGATGCGCCGCTGCATCTCGTCAAGGGGCACAGTCTTCTGCCGCTCGACGACCTCAGCCGCCTTGGCGTCCAGTATGCTTTTGAGTATTTCAGCGGGGGACTTGGGCATAACGACTACACTTCCGATTACCGCTCTGCTACCGTCATTCCGAGCGTCAGCGAGGAATCTCCTGGGGCGTTCCTTGGGGAGATTCCTCAGTCGCCCTTCCGCAAAAGGGACTCCCTCGGAATGACACGGGCCTTACGCGGCGGCCTGGCTTACCCGCACCAGCGCCTCCAGCTTCTGCGCGGCTTGCCCGCTGTCGAGGGACTCCTCAGCCTGGCGCGCGCCCTCCGCCAGGTTGCGCGCGTGGCCGCTCACGAAGAGCGCGGCGGCGGCGTTCATCACGACCACGTCGCGGCGGGGGCCCGGCTTGCCGCGCAGCACGTCGCGCACCATCTGCGCGTTCTCCTGGACGGTCCCGCCCTTGATGTCGGCCAGCGCCGATTTCGCCAGTCCGAAGTCGCTTGGGCTGATCTTGAACTCGCGCGACTGGCCGTCCTTCGTCTCCCAGACCTGCGTCTCGCCGGCGGGCGAAATCTCGTCCAGCCCGCCCGCGCCGTGGACGACGAACACGTGCCGCGCGCCCAAACGCTGGAGGGCCTGCGCCAGCTTCGGGCCGAACGCGGGCGAGGCGACGCCGATGACCTGCGCCTGCGCGCCCGCGGGGTTAGTGAGCGGCCCCAGGATGTTGAACACGGTGCGGATGCCTATCTCGCGGCGGACCGGCGCGACGAACTTCATCGCGGGGTGAAAGACTTGGGCGAACATGAAGCCGACGCCCGCCTCAGCCAGACACCGCGCGACGCCCTCCGGCCCTAGGTCAATCTTGACGCCCAGCGCCTCCAGGACGTCCGCGCTGCCGCAGTGGCTGCTCATGGCGCGATTGCCGTGCTTGGCGACTTTCACGCCCGCGCCCGCGACGACGAACGCGGCTGTGGTCGAGATGTTGAACGTGCCCTGCGAGTCGCCGCCGGTGCCGCACGTGTCCACGACCGGCCCCGTCACCGCGACGCGCGCCGCCTTCTCGCGCATGATCCGCGCGAGTCCGGCGATCTCGTCCACGGTCTCGCCCTTGGCGCGCAGGGCCACGAGGAAGGCGGCCATCTGGGCGGGGGTGGCCTCTCCGCCCATGATCTCGCGCATGACCTGGGCCGCCTCCTCCATCGGGAGGTCGCGGCCCTCCACCAGTCTGGCGATTGCTTCTTTAATCATCCATCGTACCTCTTGGAAGACAGATACCTCATCCCCTGCCCCCTTCTTTTTCGAGGGGGTTGCTCCATACGTGCCGTTTGTTCCAAAAGGGCATCGGCTATTCCAAAAGTCACCGTTGATTTTTGCGCTTTTGGGCAGGGTCGCAGCCGTGATGTATCACTCTATTCTGCGTGCTCCTCTCGTAGTCGATGAACTTCGACCCCGGCTCAGCCATAGGTGGCTGGTGATCCAAGTTCCAAAGGTCGCCAGTGCGTGTGCCTTCACCGCACACAGGACATAACCCCTTCTGTTGATCAAGTAGCCACTTCCGATACTCCTCCCGCAAAGGGCGCAAGATATTCCCGCCAATCGCCAGCCCCCGACTGGCATACACAGGCAAGCGAACCTCGCATGAACCATCTGTTGTTCGGGTGACGGCGCTAGTCGGAACCCGCAAGATCCATTCATTCCGTTCTTTGTCGAATATAGGCTTGTATTTCGACGTAAACGACCCACTTTTTACCATTCGCGTCCTCCAAAGACGTTCCCTAACTCGCTTTTGGAGAGTGCAGCGAACCGCCGGTTCCCTACCGGGGTCTCAGGGGTGTCCCCTGAATCTTTTTCTTCCCCTCTTCCGGCTGGGAGAGGGGAACGAGGGGGTGAGGGCGCATCTCCATGCTACACCGGCGGGCGCAGCTTGTGCCAGCCGACCGCCTGCTCGTAGGCGTAGGCGGCGCGCAAAAGCGCCTCCTCGCCGAAGGCGGGCGCCATGAGCTGCATCCCCACGGGCATGCCGTAGGAGAACCCCGCGGGCAGGGACACGGCGGGAATCCCCGCGATGTTCACCGGAATGGTGCAGATGTCCGACATGTACATCTTGAGCGGGTCGGCGGTCTTTTCGCCGAGCTTGAACGGCGCGGAGGGCGAGGTAGGCGAGACCAGAAGGTCGAACTGCTTGAACGCGGCCTCGAACTCGCGGCGGATGAGGGTGCGCACCTTCTGGGCCTTCAGGTAGTAGGCGTCGTAGTAGCCCGAGGAGAGGGCGTACGTTCCCAGCATGATGCGGCGCTTCACCTCTGGCCCGAAGCCGTGCTCTCGCGTCCGCTCCATGCCCTCCCACATGTTCTCCGCCGACTTGTCGGAATACCCGTACTTGACGCCGTCGTAGCGGGCCAGGTTCGCCGAGCACTCGGACGGCGCGATGATGTAGTAGGTCGGCAGGGCGTACTTCGTGGAGGGCAGCGAGCACTCGCCGACAGTCGCGCCAAGCTCGCGCAGCTTGACGATGGCCCGTTGCAGCACCTCGGCCACGTCGCTCTCGACGCCGCCGCCGAAGTACTCCTTCGGCACGCCGATGCGCAGCCCCTTCACGTCGGGCCGCAGCGCCTTCGTGTAGTCGGGCACGGCGCGCGGATAGGACGTGGAGTCGCGCGGGTCGTGCCCCGCGATGGCGTTGAGCACGAGGGCGCAGTCGGTGACGTCCTTCGTCAGCGGGCCGATCTGGTCGAGCGAGCTGGCGAAGGCCACCAGCCCGTAGCGGCTCACCCGGCCATAGGTGGGCTTCATCCCGACGACGCCGCAGAAGCTGGCGGGCTGCCGGATGCTGCCGCCCGTGTCGGAGCCGAGCGAGTAGAACGCCTCGCCCGCCGCGACCGCCGCCGCGGGGCCGCCGCTGGAGCCGCCGGGGACGCGCTCCAGGTCCCACGGGTTGCGCGTGGGGAAGAACGCCGAATTCTCCGTGGACGAGCCCATTGCGAACTCGTCCATGTTGCCCTTGCCCAGCATCACGGCGCCCGCCTGGAAGAGGCGCTGCGTTACGTGGGCGTCGTACGGGGGCACGAAGCTTTCCAGCATGCGCGACGAGCAGGTGGTCTTCACGCCGCTGGTGCAGATGTTGTCCTTGATCTGCATGGGCACGCCGAGCAGGGGGCTGGTGTCGTTCGCCTTCAGGCGCTCGTCCGCCTTGCGCGCCTGCTCCAGCGCGAACTCATCCGTGACCGTGACGTAGGCGCGCACCTTCGCCTCGACGGCGTGGACGCGCTCTAGCACGGCCTTGGTCAGATCGACGGAGGAGACCTCCCGCTTGCGCAGGAGGTCGCGCGCCTCGTGAAGCGTCAGCTCATGGAGCTTGGGAGAAGCCATCGGCTACGCCTTGCTCTCCACAAGCTGGAACAGCACGCCGTGCGCCGACTTGGGGTGGATGAAGACTCTGCGGCCATGCTCGGCGGAGGGCGCCTCCGCGATGCGCGCGCCCCGCTTCCTGAGCGCCTCAGCCGCCTTGTCCACGTTGTCCACCTCCAGCGCCACCAGGTAGAGGCCCTCGCCGCGCTCCTCGATGAACCTGGCGACCGGCCCGTTCGGGTCCACCGGCTGCGACAGCACGATGCGGGTGTTTCCCGTAGTGAACGTCGTCTCCTTCAGGCCCTCCGTGAGCTTGCCCACGTCCGTGGCCTTAAGGCCGAACTTCTCCCCGTAGAGGGCGGCGGACTGCTCCAGGTTCTTGACGGCGATGACGATGTGGTCAATGCGCTTGTACACGGTCGTTCTCCTCGCTGGGATGTTACGTACAGGAAGCCGCCACTCCGCAAGGCGCGAGCGGCGTTACTCCTCCAGGATAGCCCGGACGCGGAAGCAGCCCATCTCCTCCTGCGGCGCGTTGGCGAGCACGTCCTCGCGCGACAGGGACTCGGTCACGGTATCGTCGCGCAGCACGTTCTGGAGCGCCAGCGCGTGCGCGGTCGGCGGCACGCTGGCGGTGTCCACCTCCTTCAGCACCTCGAAGGCCTCAAGGATGGCGGAAAGCTGCTCCTGAAAACGGGCGATGTCCTTCTCGGTCACGCCCACCCGGCAGAGCTGGGATATGTGCTGGACTTCCTCACGGGTCAGCTTCAATGGTCGTCTCCGTCGCTCGCGTGTTCGCCGGACAGCCAACGGGTATTATAGCAGAGCGGATTCAGACGGAACAATGCCGACTACGAGCGCTGACCGTTCGCGTTCAACAGGATGACACTCGGTATGTTGTCATTTTGAGCGAAGCGAAGAATCTCCTGCGACGGAACCGTTCAGGGAGATTCCTCGGTCGTCCTTCTGTGGAAGGACTCTCTCGGAATGACACGGAAGGGACGCCATTCTATCCCCCATCCGCCTGCGTGTTGACAGCCCCGCGCACGGCTGCTAGGCTGGGGCCGCTGTTCACAGATACCGCACGGGAGGCTTCCTCGCATGACCGCCAGCGCCCTCTCCGGCATCCGCGTTCTGGAACTCGGCGACTTCGTATCCGCGCCGTACTGCGCCAGGATGCTCGCCGACATGGGCGCGGACGTCATCAAGGTCGAGCGCCCGCCTCTCGGCGACTCGTCGCGCCGCTACGGCCCATTCCTCGACGACATGCCCCACCCGGAGCGCAGCGGCCTCTTCCTGTACATGAACGTCAACAAGCGCGGCGTCACCCTGGACATAGAGAAGCCCACGGGGCGCGCGATTCTGCACAAGCTCCTCGCCCAGATGGATGTCTTTGTCATGGGCCTTGCGCCCCGCGAAATGGACGCGCTCGGACTCGCGCCCGCGACGCTGCACGCCGCGTACCCGCGGCTCATCATCACCAGCCTGACGCCCTACGGCCTGACCGGCCCCTACCGCGACCGCCGCGCCAACGACCTGACCTGCTCCGCCGCGAGCGGCGCGACCTTCCTGACAGGCCGGCCCGAGCGGGAGCCGCTGACCCAGCCCTGCTTTCAGGCCGACCACCAGTGCGGCGTCAGCGGCACGGCCGCCACCATCGCGGCGCTGCTCATGCGCGAGGCCACCGGCGAGGGGCAGGTCGCGGACATCTCGGAGACGGATACGATGGCGAGCATCTACGTGGGCAGCAACGTGACGTCGTCCGTCAAGGAGGGCAAAGACCGCCAGCGGACGGGCATCCGCTATCCGGGTCACTATCCGGACGGCCTCTTCCGGGTCAAGGACGGACACATCTGCCTCAACTGCCCGCAGATCGTCCAGTGGGTGCGGTTCCTGGAGGCGATGGGCGCGCCGGAATGGACGAAGGACCCGCGTTACCGCAACCGAAAAGCAATGGCCCAGGAGTACCCGGACGAGGTTGACCGCCGCATGACCGACATGCTGAAGGACAGGACAAGGGCCGAGTTGTACGCCCTGGGCCAGGAGCGCCGCGTGCCCATAGCGATGGTGCAGACAGCCGAAGACCTGTACCGCGATCCGCACCTCCGCGCGCGGGATTACTTCGTCCGCCTGACGCACGCCGAGGTTGGCGAGCGCGAGTACCCGGGCGCGCCGTACAAGTTCTCACGCACGCCCTGGCAGGCGCGACGGCCAGCGCCGTTGCTCGGTGAGCATAACGACGAGGTCTATTGCGGCATGCTGGGCCATTCGCGCGACGACCTCGTCACGCTGCGACGGGCTGGCGTGGTGTAACCCGTCCCTACCCAGTCCGTCCTCCCCTCGTCCAGCGAGAGGAGGACACAGGAGTGAATAGAGTTGCTCCCTCTAGAAGGCTATCGCGTCATTGAGTTCGGCTGGGCGGTCGCCGGAGGCACGCCCGGCCTGCTGCTGGCCGACCTCGGCGCGGAGGTCATCAAGGTCGAGTCGCGGGAGCGGCTGGACGGGCTGCGGCTCGGCGTCGGAGGCCGCAAGGACATCCCCGACCCGGAGGAGCGTAGCCTCCATTTCCACTGGGTCAACCGGAACAAGCTCGGCGTCACCGTCAACCTGAAGCACTCGCGCGGCGCGGAGATGGTGCTCCGGCTCGCCGCGCAGAGCGACGCCCTCGTGGAAAACTATTCGGCGGGAACGCTCGAAAGCCTCGGCATCGGCTACGCCGCGCTGCGCGCCGCGCGCCCCGACATCGTCGTCGTCTCGCTCACCGGCGCGGGCCAGACCGGGCCGCAGCGCGACCTCCTGGCCTACGCCAACATCATGAGCAGCCTGGCGGGGCTTGAGGCCCTCACGGGCTATCCCGACGAGGGCGCGCCCGTCCTCTCGTACCCGGCGTACTCGGACATGAGCACCGCCACGCACGCCGCGCTCGCCACGCTCTTCGCGCTGTTCCACCGTCGCCGCACCGGCGAGGGGCAGCACGTTGACGTCTCCGGCTGGGAGAGCACCACCAGCCTGCTGGGCCCCGCACTCATGGACTACGCGCTGAACAAACGGGTGCAGGGACTCCAGGGCAACCGTCACCAGAGCGTCGCGCCGCACGGCGTCTATCCCTGCAAGGGGGTAAACCGCTGGATAGCGCTGGCCGTTGAGGACGACGCCGCGTGGGAGGGGCTGCGTCGCGCGATGGGCAGCCCGGACTGGGCGTCCGACCCGGCGCTCGCCGACGGCTATGGCCGCGTGCAGCGCCGCGACGACCTGGACAGGCGCGTCGCCGCGTGGACCCGCGAGCGCACCGTCGAGGAGCTTGTACCCCTGCTGGAGCGGGCGGGCGTGACCGTCGCGCCGGCGGCGACGCCCACGGAGCTGGCCCGCGACCCGCACTTCCGCCAGCGCGGCGTCTTCATGGAGATCACACACCCGCGCACGGGCGAGGAGGTCACGTCGGTCGCGCCGTGGCGGGTCGGCCCGGAGCCGCTGCGCGTCCGCCGTCCCACGCCGCTGGTGGGGGAGCACACGCGCTACGTCTTCCGCGAGGTGCTGGGCCTGGCCGACGCGGAGGCGGCCGCGCTGGAGAGGGACAAGGCGCTGTACTAGGCGGCAAACTCCAGAGATTTAGGTTTCCTGGTTTCATCCCCCTCGATGACTCAGCGCATGGTATGCCAGATGACGCCAAATCTCGACAATAAGTCGAGCTAAATACTTCCTCTTTTGACCAGAAACGCGACCGATGGTTGCCTGTACGCGACCTCCACTGGCGACTGGCTCGTACTGTGTAAACTCTCGGACAAGCTCTTCGTACAGTCGTCTGGTCTCTTTGTCTGGCATGTCGTCGGGGAGAATGGGATGGAACGAAAGGTGCGCTGCAATCAATCTCTCGCGAAGCGTCTTCCCAGAGGTAGCCATCACTTCCACCGCATTGGTGAACCTCTCAAGTGTGGATAGGTCGACTGTTAGATATTTGATTTTGCCCTTGTGCATGTGTCCTGTCTCGCTCCTTTCAGGCGCGCTATCAAATTCAAGCCTCCTAAGTATCCCGCTTTCTTCAATGCGTCAATCACTCCAGATAATCTTCCTGTCATAGTTACATCCCCTGTCGTCGCTCATCTTAGTGACGGGCATTCCCGTAGCTAGAACGGAACTTTACCCCACCAAAGGTCTTTGGCAAGCAGGGCTGGAGTCAATATGCAAAGAACGAAAGTTAGGGCAAACAGGGCTCTTGTGAGAGATTCCAGCGTTCTGCTAGACTCGTTTAGTCGTCGGGATACGAATAGCAACCAAGCAGTGATGACAATATCAGAGGAGATTGAAAAGTTACGGATTTGCTCATCGTCCTCTTCTTCTAACTGTTTCAAAAACTCCTTGAATGCGAGCCTTTCTTCTTTAGAGACAGTATCTCTGGCCTTTTTCCCTTTTTGCATTATGCACCTCCTGCTAGCCCGTTCCCCTTACTCCTGTGTACAACAGCGAATTGTCTAGCCCCACGAGCGCCAGTGTAGCACCTTGTCTAACTAATCACCCTCCCCGTTTTATTTGCTTGTTTTCGCCGAAAGCAAGCAAAGCCGACGCACAGCTAACATTTGATTTCTGTCCGGCAAAATCGAATCGCACCAGTTACAAAATATTCAATTTCGCTTGAGTATGATTCTGTGGTACGAGGACTCAAGGTCCCGAGGCCGAAGGCGGACGGCGGTTCTTCTCGCGCCGAGAAACGCAAGCGAGGCGCTGCGAGCAACGTTAGAGGCCTGGGTGCTTGTCAGCCAGACCAATGAGCAGCTTGCCAGAGCCTCGGTCAGCGGCTATAATCGAGCCTGCGCCGCAGGCGGGTGTAACTCAGCGGTAGAGTGCCTGCTTCCCAAGCAGGGAGTCGTGGGTTCGAATCCCATCACCCGCTCCACCTGTTGGCCAGCCGCCGCCGCCCCGCCCTGCGGGGCCATGTGCCTCTGCGCCGGTCAGCCGCTCGTCATGGACTCCGCCTTGCGGAGCGCCAGACCGTCCCGCAGGCTTGTCGCGGGCTGCCAGCCCAGGCGCGAACAGCGGCTACTGACGCCCGAGACTATTGCGGATCAACGCGAGACGACCGCGGGGTCTCATTCGGGGACGTAGCGCTAACGCTGGCCTTCTTGTGGGCCAGATGCGCCCGCAGGACGAGCCAGCCGACAAGTATGCCGAGGCCAAAAAGGACAAAGGGGATGGCCCACAGCGCCGACTCTTCGCGGGCTACCGCCGCCAGGGTGGCGCCGAAGCCCAGGCGCAGCGCGTACCCCACCGTCAGGACAACGACGCCCCACAACGCCGCTGTCCCCACCACACACACCGCGAACGTGGCAAAGGGGATGCGAAACAGCCCCGACGCCGCATTCGTAACGAACAAGAGCCCGGGCGTCAGCCGGCCAACGATGACAGCCCTGGCGCCCCATCGCTGCATCCGCATCTCCAGGCCGTCCAGCCGTGAAAGGGTAAGCCCCACGTAGTGGCCGTGACGCCTGATGAACGGACGCCCGCCCAGTCGGACCGCCCAGTACGACACCGATGCGCCCAGCAGACTGCCCAGCAGCAGCATGCCGAAGACGAGAGGCACGCGCGACCCGTCGTAGCCCGCCACCAGCAGCAGGCCGTCCGTAGCCACGGGGATGGGCATGCCTATCTCACCAACGGCTATCAGCAGGAGAAGGGCAAAGGGGCCTTTGTCCAGGAGAAAGGCAACCGTGTCCGCGGCAACGCGCAGGAAGTCCGGCATAGAACTAGTACCTACTTGCGAAAAAGGGCGGTATCATCAACCGCTCATGGTTCGACAAGCTCAGGGTGAGCGGGGTTGGGTTCGGCTGTGTGTACGCTGATTTCTGCAACTAAGTACTATCCCTGCCGCTTGAGCGCCGGCGCAATAAGGGAACCGAGGCCGGACACCCGCGCCTGATACGTCTCCAGCATGCGGGCTACCGCCTCTCGGGTGACTACCTGCGTGGGAAACGAGGCCGGGGGCGCCGCCGGGGTCGGCGCGGCGGGCGGCGGAGCGCTGCTCGTGGCCCATAGAGACGCCGTCATGAGCGCGACCATCGCCACGGCCAGCCCGCTCAAGCGCAGCGCGTGGCTTCGGCCCGCTGCGGCGCTGTCCAGGCCGAGCTGATACGACAGGATGCGCCATACGTAGTCGGTGCAATAGACGCCGGTGGAGCGCCACAGGCTCCGCATGTACCCCCGCCCGGACGTGGTCACCCGCATCTCGGGCGCATAGACCACACGGCCAAGCCGACGCAGCCGGAGGCACAGGTCCACGTCCTCGCCGTAGCGGAGAGCCACGTTGAAGCCGCCCACCGCGCGGAACGCGTCCGCGCGCACGGCGTAGTTATTACCACAGAAGTTCCACGCGGAGGGCACGCACCAGGCGAGCACGGGGGAGAGCGCGTCGCCCAGGCGTGTGAGCGCACGGGCCAGGAAGGGGCCATCCCTGAGCAGGAAGTACCCCGCGGCGACGGTCGCGCCCGGGCGCTCGTGGAACCGCCGCGCAATTGCGGACAGCCAGTGCCGAGGCACCACCGTATCCGCGTCGGTGCCCGCCAGAATGTCGCCGAGCGCCGCCACGCAGCCGGCCTGCCGGGCGGACGCTATGCCCCGTCGAGGCTCGTGGACCACCCGAGCGCCCCATCGGCGGGCAACGGACGCGGTGCCGTCGGTGCTGGCGTTGTCGGCGACGATGATTTCATACGGGCCGGAATAGTCCTGGTCCCGGAGGGCGCGAAGGCAGCTCCCCAGGTCCGCCTCTTCGTTATAGGCCGGAATGACCACCGAAATAAACACAGGGCCTCCGGATTGCGCTTTTACACGTTCGTACTTTATACTACAGGATTGCCCGTTTGGCTAGATTGCTGGCCGTCCCTCGTATCACCACCCACCTTGTCATTCTGTGGCACAGCGCGCCGGATCTGTGTTGGCGCCAGGATGCCGCCGGAGAGGATCAGCTTGAAGCCTTCGTCCACCGACATGTCTGTCACTATCACCTCGCCCTCAGGGACAATCGCCAGAATGCCGCCGGTGGGCAGCGGAGTTGCGGGTATGAATACGGAGACCAGGACTTCGCCGGAAGGGCCCAGGAACTGCCCGGTGGCGAATCCCACGGCGTAGATACCCTTGCGCGGGTACTCCACCAGGACAACATGCTTGAACGCGGGGGCCTCCCTCCGCGCCACGGCGCTCAGCGCGCTTTTTGACGTCGCGTACAGGGTCCGCACCACGGGCATCCGGTCTATCACGCGCTCGGCGCCGCGCAGCAGACGCTGACCAAAGATATTCGTGGCGACCACTCCCGCCAGATACACAAGGATGGCGGTTGAAACCAGACCCACCCCCGGCACGGGGCGGCCCACCACGGCGGCAATGAGCGGTTGGAGCAGCCCGTCCAGGTTCACAAAGAGGAACTGCAGGACTAAGTACGTGATGACCACTGGGATCAGTACCAGAACACCCGCGATCAGCTTGGCGCGGATGCTGCCCACCACGTGCCCGGCCAGCCACCGCACGCGTATCTTCATAATGCACTAGCCTCCGCAACCACTCGTCGGTATAATGGGCGCTCCAGGGCCACCGTGGCATGCACAGGAGAAGGCGCCGCCATGAATCCACTTGACCTCAAGGCCAGAATTCGCGACATACCGGACTTCCCCACCAAGGGCATCCTCTTCAGAGACATAACGCCGTTGCTGCAGGACCATGCCGCGTTCAAGTACGTCATAGACACCCTGGCGGCCAGGCACCGCGGCCAGCGCATAGACTCTGTTGTGGCCATTGAAGCTCGGGGATACATTTTCGGCGCGCCCCTCGCGTACGCCCTCGGCATCGGGTTCGTCCCCGTCCGAAAGGTCGGCAAGCTGCCCTGGAAGACCCACCGCGTCGAGTACTCCCTGGAGTACGGCTCCAGCGTCATCGAGATGCACCAGGATGCAGTCCGCGCCGGCCAGCGCGTGCTCATTATTGACGACCTGCTGGCCACGGGAGGGACTCTGGCCGCCACGGCCAAGCTGGTCGAACGTTCCGGGGCGCGCGTCGCCGGTATCTCGGTCATCGTAGAGCTCGGCTTCTTGCCGGGCCGCGCCCAGTTGCAGGGCTACGATATCACGTCCCTGGTGGTGTACTAGCCACCGCTCGGCGACGCGATATTAGAACGAGCGACCGCGCCGATAATACCAGTGGCCTCCCGGATTGTCAACGTAGACAACCGCCCCGCGGACCGCGGAGATACACTAGGGCCAGCCCCCTTGCGGGACGTCGGCCAGTGAACACAGGGGAAGAGGCGCACAACGTGCAGCAACGCCCCTTTGAGCTTCCGGACTGGCTGAAGCGCACTCGGCCCATTGAGCAGGCGCGGCGGCCACGGCTGCTCACCGCCTTGGCCGTGTTCTGGATCGTGAGCGGGAGCGTGACGCTGACCGCGGGACTCACGGGGCTGATGGGAGCGCAGTCCTATTTTACCACCAGCGCCATCAAGAGCGTGCTATCGCTGATCGCGGGGGCGCTGTTCGTGGAGTTGGGCCTGGGAGCGTGGAACGGCTGGCCTTGGAGCCGATGGGCGACGGTGGCCATCCATGCGTTGAGCGTGCCCTATCTGCTGCTCCAGCCGTTCAGCCCGCTGGCGATGGTCAGCGTGGCGTGGGCGGCGCTGGTGGTGTGGTACATGACGCGTCCGCGGGTGGGCGCGTACTACCGCCCACAACGGCCGCCCGCCGACGGGGAGCGGCTTACTCCAAGAAGTCCTTGAGCTTCTTGGAGCGGCTGGGGTGACGGAGCTTGCGCAGCGCCTTCGCCTCAATCTGCCGGATGCGTTCCCGCGTGACCCCGAAATCGCGGCCCACCTCTTCGAGCGTGCGGCTCCGCCCGTCCTCCAGGCCGAAGCGCAGCTCCAGCACGCGGCGCTCACGGTCGTTCAGCGTCTTGAGCACCTCCCGGACCTGCTCCCGCAGGAGCTGGTGGCTGGCCGCGTCCGCGGGCGCCAGCGCGCCCCGGTCCTCAATGAAGTCGCCCAGGTGGCTATCTTCCTCTTCTCCGATGGGCGTCTCCAGGGAGACGGGCTCGCGTGATATTTTCACAATCTCGCGGACCTTCTCGGAGGTGGTCTCCATGCCCTTGCTGATCTCCTCGCTGGTCGGCTCGCGGCCCAGCTCCTGGACGAGCCGGCGGCTCACCCGCAGGAGCTTGTTGATGGTCTCCACCATGTGCACCGGGATGCGAATAGTCCGGGCCTGATCGGCAATGGCACGCGTGATGGCCTGGCGTATCCACCACGTGGCGTAGGTGCTGAACTTGTACCCCTTGCGGTAGTCGAATTTCTCCACCGCGCGGATGAGGCCGATGTTCCCTTCCTGGATAAGGTCCAGCAGGGACATGCCCCGCCCGATGTACTTCTTGGCGACACTCACCACCAGGCGCAGGTTGGCCTCCGTGAGATGCCGCTGGGCCGCCTCGCCGTCCTCCACCAGGTGTTTCAGGTAGCGGTCAAGCTGCTTCTCCAGGGGACGCAGCTCGTCCATGAACTTGGGGTCGGCGACAATCTCAGCGATATCCGCGAGCGTGGTGTCTCCCCCCACGGCGTTCACGACCTCGGGCGAAAGCAGACGCGTATCAAGGGCTAGCGCGGTGATGAGACGCTCCATGTCCTCCGGGCTTTTGCCCAGAGCCTCCCCCGCGATACGCTTCGTCTCCAGGTCAATGACCCCGTCAATGGCGGCGCGCACTTTGGCGCCGGAGACGAGGTCCTTGAGCAGGACCCTCCGGCCCAGCGCGAGATGCTTGCGCACAACGTCCACCAGGGGCGCGGCGGCGCAGAGATTCCGAAGGAACAGCGCCGCGATCTCCGGACTGGTGGGGAAGTCGCCGCTCTGCTCCTGGAGCATGCGCTGCGCCTGCTCCACGTACCGGCCGCTCTCCATGCGCCGGGCAAGCGCCCGCTCGTCCGCCGCCTTCAGCAGAGGGACCCGGCCGATCTCCCGGAGGTACATCCTGACCGGGTCCTCGGTCATATCCGCTTCTTCGAACTCGCCGGCCTCCCACTCCAGGGCCGCTTCCGGCTCGGCCCCGGTCCCTGGCGCGGCCTCCGCCCCCAGCTCCGCAACCTCCGGCTTGGCCTCGTCCTCCTCCTCCGCGTTTTCCGCGCCGTTCTCCGGCCAGGTCTCGCCCCGTTTCCCTAACAGAGTGGTGGAATGGACGGATTCGTCCATTGTGGCCTGGTCCACGGAGGCTAGCCGCGTGGCCAGCTCTCCCACGGGCAACTCGACATCGTTCTCTTCGCGCTCCCCCCGAGTCAGAATGTCCATCACAACAGGCTTCTTCATGGGGCCGTGACGCTGGCTCTTGGGGGCTGGCTTAGCCGGTGGCGGAGGAGCAGACGTGCCGTGCACCGCCGTGCGCGCGCGCTG
>JAUSIH010000097.1 GCA_030648205.1 Dehalococcoidia bacterium
GCCTGCCGCACCAGCTTGTTGCTGACCGGGTACTTAGGGTCTTGTGCGTGGATGTGGATGGTGGAGAAGAAGTCTTCCGGCTTGCTGAAGGTGCGGATGCCGGCCTGCTGGACCTCTTTCTTGCTCACGAGCGGTATGGACGCGATGTCCGCTTCCTTCGTCCGCAGCAGAGCGATGCGCGTGGTCGGCTCCTTGACGTTGGTGAACACCAGGCGTTTCGCGGGCGGGTTCGCCATCATGCGGTGCTTGCCCACCGACTCAAACTCGAATTTCTGGCCGGGGTCGTTGGAGACGACCTTGTAGGGGCCGCTTCCCACGGGCTTGGCGGCGAAGTCTTTTTCGCCGACCTGGTCGAAGTATTTCTTGGACACCACCATGCCTTCAAGGCTGATGGACAACGGAGACAGGAAGTGGGGCAGCAGCGCCTGGGTGCCCTTGGTGGAGACGGTGTAGGTGTACTTGTCCTTCACCTCTACCTTGTCGATCATCGCCTTGAACAGGGAGACATAGGTCACAACCGCGCGCTTGTCGGTGACCAGACGGTCGAGGGAGAACTTGGCGTCGTCCGCGGTGACCTCCTCCCCATTCTGGAACATGCTGCCGGGCTTCAGCTTGAACGTCCAGCTTTTGCCGTCCTCGGACTGGCTCCACTCCGAGGCCAGGCCCGTATCCGTGGTCAGCTTGCCGTCCGCCGCCGTCCCGACGGTATACTCGTACAGGTACTCGATGTCAAACTTGCGGTCGGATGTCTCCAGGATGGGGTCGAAGGTGTTGAAACCTGGGAAAGGCAGGGCGATGACGAGCTTGTCCGCCTGGGCGGGCGCCCGCACGGCGGGAGTGGGCGGAGTCGCCGCGCGCGTGGGCTGTGGCGCGCTGGGAGGCTGCGCGGCGGGCGCCGCAGGCGGGGCAGCGGCGGGGGCGCAGGACGCGGCCACCAGCACAAGCGCTCCGAAGAGCGGAGCGATCCACGCGAGCAACTTGACAGTCCTGGGCTTATGGTTCATAGGACCTCCTTTGTGCACTAGGGGACTTGCCGCTGCGCCAGGCGTGACCCCTGGCCGGACGGAAGATGTGTGCACCGTATTTTACATATTCGAGCCACGTTGTCAAGGCGCGGGGTGTGCGGCAAGCTGAGCATCCGACTGGTCCCGTTGGGAGCGGACAAAGCAATGAGGGGCGGCCAGCCTATTCCGCTGTACGGTCAGCGGTCACTCTTAATCGCGCTTCCGCGCCAGACGCACCGCGACTCGCGCGACGCGCTCCCCGAGCGCCCGGGCCTGCTCCACGTCGTCCGCGTTCACCGCGCCGGAGCCAGTCGCGCCGTAGTACGAGCCGGAGGTCTCCATCCGGCAGTTCCACGCCGTGCGCGCGCGCTGCGGCGGCAGCCCCACGACGATCAGGCCGTTGGCCAGTATCCAGTGAATGAGCGTCAGCAGCGTGAACTCGATGCCCGCGGAGCGGGAGGCCCGCCGGCGAAGGCCGCGCCCACCTTGCCCGCCAAGGAGGCGTCCTCCCACAGGTCTCCCAGGGAGTCGAGCCACAGCTTGAGCTTGCCCGTGACGCCGCTCCAGTTGGGCGAGCCGAGCACCAGCGCGTCGCAGCGGTCCAGGTCCTGGCGGGATGCTTCGTAAACCGTCCGAAGCACGGCGCGCCCCGCTGTGCGGGGGGCCACGCCCTCCGCCATGCCCTGGGCCAGCGGCCCGATGAGACGGCCACGGCTGTCGTAGAGCACCAGGACGTGGATGGTCACTCCAGTTTGTCCGGGCCGGTGGCCGTGCGGTAGCCGTTGTGCCGGGGGCACACGTGGCCGGTGGGGTCCAAGGCGCCGCCGCAGAGCGGGCAGGGGGGGCGGCCCGCGGCGACGATTGCTCTGATATGGCCGCTGAGGGCGCGCATCTGTTCCTGGGTGGCGCCGCACTCCAGGGTGGGCGGCCCGTCCTCCTGCGTATCCTCCTCGTGCAGGATAAGCACCAGGTGGCCGGTGGTCTCGTTGTAGCCCATCGCCAGGCGCCCCACGCGGAACTCGCCGGTGGGCGCGCCCTCTCGGGGTTTTCCCTGACGCGGCGCCCTGGCCGAAGGCTGGGGCATGAACGTCTTCCCCGCAAGTTTGGCCAGGGTCTGGTCAATGGCCTCGGCGAGGGCCTGGAGCACTGCTTTCTCCAGCCATGTCCGTACCCATCGCTCTCCCTGCCCAACCTCCAGGAAAAAGGCGCGGTTGCCCGGCGCGCCCTGGGCGCTTGCCGCAAGGTGGGTTACCGTTGCGAAATGGTAGCGCGGGGACATACGTGGTCTGCCTCGTCATGTCTGGCCGTCGCCAGCGCCCGCGCTGGCGCAACGTTCTGATTCTAGCGGGAACCCGCCGGTGTGGCTAGGGGAGCCTCCATGCTATACTGCGCGCGGATTTGCTCGGAGGGCGTGGCGCTGGACGGGAAACGCGCGTTAGCCATAGACCTTGGCGCCACCCGCTGCCGGGTGGCGTTGGTCCGTCGTGATGGCGTGGTAGAGCGCAAGGAAGAGTTCTCCACGCCTCGGACGCCGGGGGCGGGCCTTGGCCGCCTGGACAGGGCCGTCCGGTCGGTGTTGGCGGAATCCGAGCGCGGCAGCGTTTGCGGACTAGGCGCCGCCGTCGCAAGCCCCGTTGACTCGCGCACCGGTACACTGCACCATCCGCCCAATCTTCTGGAGTGGGATGGCGTATCCCTGAAGGGGGAGTGGGCCGCCGGGCTGGGCCTGCCCGTTTACGTGGGCAACGACGGCAATCTGGCCGCGCTGGGCGAGCACCGCTACGGAGCGGGGCAGGGCGCCAGCGATGTCATCTATCTCACTCTCAGCACCGGCATCGGCGGCGGCGTCATCACTGGCGGGCGACTGCTGGAAGGCGCCTGGGGCTACGGCGGCGAGCTGGGTCACATCACCATTGATCGGAACGGCCCGCGTTGCAACTGTGGCAACATAGGCTGTTGGGAGGCGATTGCGTCCGGCACCGCCATCGCCCGACGGGCCAGGGAGAAGCTGGCTGCCGGCGCGCCCAGCTTGCTTCGGGAGATGACGGGCGGCGTTCTGAACAGGGTGGACGCGGCTCTGGTTGCTCAGGCTGCCCGCGGGAAGGATGCGGTCGCCTGCGCCTTGCTCAAGGAGGTGGCCCGGGACCTGGGAGTGGGAATCGTGAGCCTTGCCCACGTGTTCAACCCGGAGCTCGTCATCATTGGGGGAGGGGTGGGCCGCGACTGGCCGTTGCTGCGGCCCGTGACCGAGCTCTACGTCAGGGCACACGCAATGCCTGTCATGCGCAGGCGGCTGAAGCTGGTCACGTCGGCGCTGGGGGATGACGCGGGCCTGGTGGGTGCGGCGGCTCTCGTCTTTGACAGGGAGGCGGCGGAAAGCGGCTCGTCCGCGGTCTAGAAACTACCAGGGTCAAGCGGGTCTTCCTCTGACTCAAGCTTTTGCAGGGCTTCCTCCGCGGCCTCCCTGATGTGCGGGCTAGTGCTCTGGCGGAGTTGCAGCAGGGCTTTCCTGGCGGTCGGCCCGCCGATAGAGCCCAACGCCTGGATGGCGGCGTCGCGCACCTGGGCGTCGGCGTCGCGCGCCAGAGGGATAAGGTACGGGACGGTTGTCTCTTCGCCCGTTTCGCCGCAGGCGCCGGCCGCCTCGCAGCGCAGCTCCGGGTCCTCGCTGGACAGGGCCTGGACCAGGATGGGCAGCCACTGCTGGTCGCAGTTGCGGCCCATGCCGAAAAGGGCGCTGGCCCGCAGCTTGGGGTCCGGGCTGTTGTAGGCATTGCGCAGGATCTCTTTCACGCGCGGGACGTTGGAGAAGGCGCCGATCGCCTCGATGGCGCGTCGGCGGACCTCGGGGGCCTTTGCGCCGTTCTCAATGACCGTGAGCATCGCTTTTTCCAGCTTGGGTCCGTCCCGGGACAGGAGCTTCCCCAGCTCCGCCAGCATCGTGTAGCGCCCCAGGGCGACGGCCGCGGCCGCTCGTATGCGCTCCTTGGGGTCGTTCAGCATCAGCGTGATGAGTGGGTCAATGAGGGAACGGTCCTCGGAATCGGACAGGCCCGCTATGGCCTTCTCCCTGACGTCTTCGTCAGGGTCTTGCAGGCACACGCGAAAGACGGCGGCGAAGTCCAGGTCGGCGTTGTCCTCCGCCAGATCAATAAGGCGCGAGAGTACCTGTCGCCGCCGCTCGATGTCAAGCGTCACCCAGCTACGCCGGAAACACTCAACCTCCTCCGACGTCATGGCGGAGACGTGAATGAGCCGCGCCGTACTGAGCGGCGTGTTGGCGTCTTGAAGCTCGGTGAGGTAATGCTCCAGGACCATCGTTCTTTCTAGCCCTTCGTGGAGACCGAGACGCCCTGACAGCAGAAAGCCGGCGTCAGGAGGGCGCCTCCCACCCACTTGCGCTCCCGAGAGAGCGCCAGGCCCTGTTTCAAGACCTGGTACATGTTTCCCGCGACCACGGTATTCTTCACGCGCCCAACGATCCGGCCCTTCTCTATTTTATAGCCGAGCAGAACATTGCCGCTGAAATCGCCGCCGACCACGTTGGTCTGGCCGGCGCCCAGGAGTCCTTCCACCAGCAGGCCGTCGGGGATGTCCGCGAGCATGTCCTGGTAGGGCGTGCCGCCCGGTTCGACGATGAGGACGCCGAGCGCGGGGGATGGCACGTTGCCCATCCCACGATCAGCGCTCCCCGTGCTGCGGGTGCGCGCCAGCCCCGCCGTCTGCAAGTCATACAGGAACTGCTTGGGGACGCCGTGGTCCACCAGCATGATGCGCTGGCTGGGCATGCCCTCGTCGTCGCAGATGCGGCTTCCCGCGCAGTCCGGGTACATGGGGTCGTCCCACAGGGTCAGGCCCTGGTCGAATATCTTCTGGCCGAGCTTGTCCACCAGGGGCGAGGCTCCCTGGAGCACCGTCTTGCCGTTGAGGGCCATCGCCAGGGAAGGCTCGAAGACCTGTGCGACGGCATCATGCGAGAAGACGACGGGCACGGGCCCTGACGGCGCGGGGGCCGTCTCGCGGGCGTACTCCAGTTGCTGGAGGACTGTGTCCGTAAGCCTCCGGTGGTCGAGAATGGGGTGCGGCGAGACCTCGTGGTCGCCGACGAAGAGCATGTCGTTCTCGCGCACGCGGTTGCCTTCCAAGGCCATGGCGCAGACGCTCTTGATGTAGCTGACGGCGCATCCGTTGCTGTTCATGATGCTTACCGTGGCCACGGCCCGCGTCACGCGCGCCTCGCACTGGAGGCCGTCGTGCTCGCGGCGCACCCGGTCAATCATAGACTGGCCCAGTTGCACCATCTCCTCGATAGTTACCTTCTCCACGGCGGGGTCGTAGCCATCCACAGAGGAGTATTCCACTCGGCCGGGGAGAGTGAACCTGGCCTCCGCGCCGTAGGGCGCCACCTCCAAGGTGCGTTGGAGCAGCCCATCCTGGTCATTGAGGTTGTTGGTGGAAGAGACGCCAACGCGCCCGTCCTTGACCAGGCGCAGAATGATCCTCTCCGTCTCGCGGCTCTGCAGCAGCTTCAGCCGGTTGGCCTCGAAGATGACCGGCGTCTCCTTCTGGGAGACGTGGAACACTTCGGCCTGCTCCGCGACCCTTTTCGCCTTCTCCAGGAGACCTTCCAGCACGTTCACTTGCCTCCCACCAGAAGGTTGCCGATGCGGATGTGCGGGCTGCCGTCGGAGACGGGGAGCGGTATCTGGCCGCCCTTGCCGCAACCGCCTCCCTGGTTCATGTGCAGGTCGTTGCCCACCGCCTCAACGTGCTCAAGGGTGGCGAAGACGTTGCCGGAGAGCATGACCGGGCGCAGCATCTCGGCGACTTTGCCGTTGCGAATCATGTACGCCTCGCCCGCCGAGAAGGTGAACTGCTCCATGCTGGTCATGCCGCCGTACCAGTTGCGCGCGTACACGCCCAGCTTGATGTCCGAAATCATGTCGTTGAAGCTGACTTTCCCCTGCTCGATGTAGGTGTTCGTCATGCGGACGATGGGCGGGAACCGGAAGTCCAGCGCCCGCGCGTTGCCCGTGGCGCTCTCCTTCATCTTGCCCGCCGTTTCCCGCGAATGCAAGCGGCCTACAAGATAGCCCTCCTTGATGAGGTACGTCTTGGTGGAGGGCGCGCCTTCATCGTCGTACTTGAAGCTGCCGCGCAGGCCGGGCACCGCCGCGCCGTCCACGATGTTCAGCATGGGCGGGCCGAACTTCCGGCCCAGCGCCATGATCTTCTTCATCTCCTCGTGTTCATACAGGAAGTCGGACTCGGAGAGGTGGCCGAAGGCCTCGTGGGTGAAAACGCCCGCCAGGATGGGGTCAAGAACCACGGTGTGTTCGCCGCCCTTTGCGTAGGGGGCCTTCAGCAGGGCCACGGCCCTCTCGGCGACTTCCTTCACCTGCGCCTGGATGCCCTGGACGACCGTGAAGTCGCCGTTGGACCCGATGCTGATGGCCGCTTGCTGAACGTCGCTGTCGGCGCGGGCCATCGCGGACAGGCGGAACGAGACGTCAACCTTGTGCTGCTCGATGTAGGCGCCTTCGGACGTCGCAAAGGCAATCCGACGCTGGCTGTCGGAGTAGCCCATGATGGAGGTAGTGACGCCTGGAGTGCTCCAGACGATCTCGTTGTACTCGTCCAGCAGCGCTTTCTTGCGGGGCAGGGGAACATCCAGCGGGTTCACCTTGCCGATGAAAGGCGGCACGATGTCCACGATAGGCTCCACGGGGGCGAGCTGGATGGCCTCCGAGCTGGCGAGGCGGGCCTGGCGCACGGCCAGCGCCACCTTGTCGCGCAAGCCGGTGGGTGTATTGAAGCTGACGAACCCCCAGCCGCCTTTGACCATGGCGCGGACGCACCCGCCAAGGGTGGTAGTCCGGCCAATGTCCTCCAGGTCCCGGCCTCGGTAGATTATCCGGGAACCCTCCGCCTCTTCAACCCGCACCTCGATGTAATCGGCGCGGTGTCCCTTGAGCGCGGCCTCAATACGGTCGCGTAGCTCCGCCATATTCAAAGCCTCAACACGGAAAGACGTAGCGAAAAATGGGCTTGCCCCGCATTATAGCAAAAGCCTTTGGGGGCCGACAGGGGCGTCTGTCCGTTGTGCGTCCTACGGCCTCGTGCTAGACTGGCGTCTCTGTCATAGCCCGGAAGGACACGAGGCGCGAATGCCACGCAGTTCAAAACGGTCGCCCGCTACTCGCAGACCCGTCGCACGGGCCGGACGGCCGTCCCTGACCGTCGCGGAGATCATGCGTCGGCTGAGCGCGGAGTATGGGCCTGTCACCGCGCCGCGCCGGTGGGACCCCGTGTCCGAGCTGGTCTACACCGTCCTCTCCCAGCACACCTCGGACGCCAACTCCACGCGCGCCTGCGCCAGCCTGCGGGCCGCCTTTCCCGCGTAGGAGGATGTCCTGGAGGCCGACTCCGATCGTCTGGCGGAGGCTATCTGGGCAGGCGGGTTGGCCCGCGTCAAAGCGCCGCGCATCAAAGCCATTTTGCAGGCGATAAAGGACAAGCGTGGCCGTCTGGAGTTGGACTTTCTGCGGGACATGTCCGTGCGGGAGGCCCGGGCGTGGCTACTGCAGCTACCCGGCGTCGGGCCGAAGACTGCGGGATGCGTGCTGCTCTTCGCGCTGGACAAGCCGGCGATGGTGGTGGACACCCACGTCCACCGCGTGGCGAAGCGGCTGGGGCTGCTGTCCGCGCGCTGCACGGCGGACCAGGCGCACGACGTGCTGGAGGAGCTGACGCCGCCGGAGTTGTACCTGCCGTTCCACATCTACCTCATCACCCACGGGCGCCGCGTGTGCAAGGCCCAGCGCCCCCGCTGCGAGGCGTGCGTCCTGGAGAACGGCTGTCCCAGCAGCACGCTGCGGACGACGCAGAAGAAACGCGACGAACGGTAGCGCGAACATTGCGCTTTTGTCGTTCGACGATTGGCAGGGCAGCGTAGATTCCTCGCGTTGCTTAGAATCACAGCCTATGTTCTGTCACCCCGAGCCCTTCGTCGTGCTCAGGGTAAACTCGCGAGGGGTCTCCCCCGCGAGGACCTATTGGGGAGATTCCTCGTCCTTCAAAGGAAGGACTCGGAATGACATAGCATGTGGCATTGTCCTCATTAGGGGCGCAGGGGACGGAGTCCCCGTCGGAGAGTCTGGGGGGCACCTCTCTCCCTTGCGTATTTCGTCGCGCGTGACCTATACTGAGCTTTGTCGTTCTGTCTGGAGGCGCGTATGAGCAAGCCACGGGTCGGCATCATCAACGTCACGGGCTACGCGGGCGTGGAGCTGGCGCGTATCCTGGCGCGTCACCCCGGCGTGAGCCTGGTGGCGGTCACGGGCCGCAGCGCCGCCGGGCAGAAGCTCGGCCAGTTCTTCCCGCACCTCGCGGACATTGACCTCACCATTGAGGCGGACATTGCAACGCCCGTGGACGTCGTTTTCTCCGCGCTGCCGCACAAGGACAGCGCCCTGCGCGTCGCGCCGCTCGTCGAGAAGGGTGTGCGCGTCGTGGACATCAGCGCCGACTTCCGCCTGAAGGACCTGGCGGTGTACGAGCAGTGGTATGGGGTGAAGCACCCCGCGCCGGAGCTAGTCAAGGAGGCGGTGTACGGGCTGACGGAGCTGTACCGCCCGCAGATCAAGAAAGCGCGCGTCGTCGCCAATCCGGGCTGCTATCCGACCAGCGCCATCCTGGCCCTCGCGCCTCTCGCCCGCGAGGGGCTGATCACCGCCGACGTCATCGTGGACAGCAAGTCGGGCGTCTCCGGCGCGGGCCGCGCGCTGGACGTGAAGTTCCAATTCGCGGAGGCCAACGAGAACGTCGCCGCGTACGGGCTGGACGGGCACCGGCACATGCCGGAGATCGCCCAGGAGCTGGCCGCGCTGCGGTCGGGGTACGAGCCGCGCATCACCTTCATCCCCCATTTGATTCCCATGACGCGCGGCATTCTGAGCACGTGCTACGCCTTTCCCGCCGACCGCCGCATCACGCCGGACGCCGCGGGCAAGAAGCATCTCATGGAGCTGTTCCGGCAGGCGTACAAGGGCGAGCCGTTCGTGCGCGTGGTGGACGCGCCGCCGGGGACGAAGCTCACGCTGGGGAACAACATGTGCCTCATTCACCCCACGCTGGATACGCGGACGGGCCGCATCATCGTCGTGAGCTGCCTGGACAACCTGGTGAAGGGCGCGGCGGGCCAGGCGGTGCAGAACATGAACCTCATGCTCGGCCTGCCGGAGACGACGGGGATAGACGCCTTCGCGCTGTACCCGTAGGGCGCTTACCGAAACGGGCCGCTCACCCTGAGCCTGTCGAAGGGCCGGCGTCTCCCGTCCTCTATCTGCTATACTGGGCTGTGTCGCGTGCCCCCATCGTCTAGAGGCCCAGGACAACGGCCCTTCAAGCCGTCAACAGGAGTTCGAATCTCCTTGGGGGTACCAACCCTTCCGTAGGCAAGTGCCCGCTCGTAATCATGACTCGCACGAGACTCTATGACATACGAGAAAAAGCTCCGAATCTTTATCAGTTATGCTGGCGATGACGGCAAGGACTGCGCCCGCCGGGCAAAGGAGTTTTTTCGCTCTAGCAGACACGACCCGTATTTGTGGCCCCATGACAACAACCCCGTTGATCGCGTTTGGAAGCAAATTTCTGAGCAAATTGCATTCAGCACAGATTTGATGTTCTTCATTTGCACTAAAGGAAGCTCATTCTCTTATGGTCAACAGATGGAGATTGAGTATGCGATTAAACACAAAAAGCCTATAGTAGTCGCAAGTTTGGACCGAGCACCCGTCCTTGTAGTGCTAGGCCCCTTTGTAAGGCTAGACTGGAGCGCCGCCGAGTTTGACGCTCGATGCCTAGAGTTTGCCAGAAAGCTTCCAGAGTACGTCTCCCGAGCCTCTGCCATTCAGCCAGCGGAATCGGAGGCAAAGGGCTTAGAAGCGGAGGATCGGCGAACCAGATATATTCAGGAGCTCAGCGCTAATGTTGGCCAGCTTGATGGTGGGCGCGTTGAGAAGTACAAGGGGACGATTCTTCAGTCTTATTTGGAGGCCACTCGGCTTCGTTATCTAGTGCCAGTGACACAAGTCCTCAGCCGTATGGAAGCTTTGGGCTTCGAGCGTATCGAGCTCTGGGCTCTGATAAAACTGCAAGACTTTAACGACCCAAAGTTTGCATGGGATGGCTACTTTAGAGGTGTAGGCCGGTGGATTGCTGGGCAAGAGCTACGCTACCTACACGAGGCTATTATTCAACAGGTCGGCCAAAGTTCTCCAAACACCAAAGTCTTATCCCGTTCACATCCGGAATTTCAGGTACTTGTAGACTATATTCAGGAGCTAGAACACTTGAAACTAACTCCCGACAGGCTTCTAGCTCCAGTCGAAATGATGGTTCCCTTTTACAAGTTTTTCGAGTATTCATCAGAAGGTAGAGTTGAGTATTTCCAAATAGGGCGCAGCCGATTGGCCGTAAGCTGGTCGCATGAGAGCGCGCCGTTAGACCGCTTCATATTGTTCGACCATCAGGCCTGTATCTGGAAGGTACTCCCTGATTCCAATAGCGGCACAGCAATCACTATAGCTCTCGGCCAAAGTAAGCTGTATCCGGACAAGGTCGGATATGGAGTGGAAACGTGTGTGAAGTGTGAAATCACCCGCCCCGAAGCATTCCGAACGTTGCTAACGTCCCAATGAGCGCATAGCGTAGCGTGGAGGCCCCCCCCCGTGGTAATGTCGCTCACCGAGTCCCAGAAGCAGGTCGTGGCGATGGTCCGCGACTTCGTGAAGCGCGACATCCTGCCCATCGCCATGGAGTACGAGCACGGCGACCGCTATCCGTTCGAGGTCGTCGAGAAGATGAAGCGGCTCGGCCTCTTCGGGTGTATCATCCCCGAGCAGTACGGCGGCATGGGCCTGGACTTCGTGACCTACGCCCTGGTCATCGAGGAGATATGCAAGGGCTGGATGTCTGTCTCCGGCATCCTCAACTCCCACCTCATCATGTGCCACATTGTCGCGCAACACGGCACGGAGGAGCAGAAGCGCCGCCTCCTGCCCAAGTTCGCGAGCGGCGAGAAGCGCGGAGGACTCGGCCTCACCGAGCCGGACTGCGGCTCCGACGTGCAGGCCATCAAGACCGCCGCTGTCCGCCACGGCGATGACTACGTCATCAACGGGCGCAAGACCCTCATCACCAACGCTCTCCACGGCAACGCCTTCGCGCTGCTGACCAAGACGGACACGAAGGCCAACCCTCCGTACAAGGGCATGTCCTGCTTCATCGTGGAGAAGGGCGAGCCGGGCTTCACCGTGGGCAAGGAGTTCCACAAGCTCGGCTACCGCGGGCTGGACACCTGCGAGATGATGTTCGACGACTTCCGCTGTCCCGCCGCCAACCTGGTGGGCGGCCGCGAGGGCGAGGGCTTCCAGCAGGTCATGAGCGGGTTGGAGGTCGGGCGCATCAACATCGCGGCGCGCGCGGTGGGCGTCGCCACCGCCGCCTTCGAGGCGGCCATCCGCTACGCGCAGCAGCGGCAGACCTTCGGCAAGCCCATCGCCCAGCATCAGATCATCCAGACCAAGCTGGCGGACATGGCGACGGAGCTGGAGGCGGCGCGCCTGCTCACCTACGCCGCCGCGAGCAAGAAGGACGCGGGCGAGCGCGCGGACCTGGAGGCGGGCATGGCCAAGCTCTTCGCCAGCGAGATGTGCCTGCGCGTCAGCTTCGAGGCCATGCGGATTCATGGCGGCTACGGCTACGTGAAGGACTACCCGGTGGAGCGCTACTTCCGGGACGCCCCGCTGATGATCATCGGCGAGGGCGCGAACGAGATACAGAAGCTGGTCATCGCGCGGAACCTGCTACAGAAGTACAGGGCTGGCTGAGCCGGGCGTCGCAGCGTGACATAAGCGCGTTGCCGAAGGCGGCGCATAGCGGCTGTCCTTGACGCATTGGGAGTGCTGGTATAGAATGGCACGAAGCGCCGCGTCAGCGGCGCGATGTGGGAGTGCGCATCGAGTGCAGATCATCAAGGCCGAGGACCTGGGCTTTTGCTTCGGGGTCCGGCACGCCATCAAAACGGCGGAGCAGATGGCCAGGCAATACGGCAAGGTGGATACCCTGGGCGACCTTGTCCATAACACCCAGGTCGTGCAGCGGCTGGAACAGCAGGGTGTCCGCATCGTGGACAAGTTCGACGACGTGGATGGCGCGAAGGTGATGTTCACCGCCCACGGAGTCGGCGAAAAGGTCTATGACGAGGCCCGCGCGCGCGGGCTTCAGACGGTTGACGCCACCTGTCCTCTCGTCCGCAACGTTCAGCAGGCTGTCCGCGACCTGGCGAACCAGGGCTTCTTTGTCCTGGTCTTCGGCGACAAGGACCACGTGGAAGTGCGGGGCGTCCTCGGCTGGGCCAACGGGCAGGCCCTGGCGGCTACGGAGGCCCGCTTCGACGCTATGACGGTCCGCCGTTGGAACAAGGTCGGCATCGTCTCTCAGACCACCCACGACCCCCGGCGGTTCACCCAGTTCGTCAATAGCTTCATCTCTCAATACCACGATGACGTGCAGGAAATCCGGGTCATCAACAC
>JAUSIH010000098.1 GCA_030648205.1 Dehalococcoidia bacterium
GGACTTTATTGTGCTGGTTGATGATGGCCGTGGCCCCGATGACCTTCTTCACCTTATTGTCGAAATCAAGGGTTACCGGCGAGAGGATGCCAAAGAAAAGAAGTCCACGATGGACACCTATTGGGTGCCCGGCGTGAACAATCTCAAACAATATGGCAGATGGGCATTCGCTGAATTTACAGAAGTTTACCAGATCGAGGCTGACTTCGCGGCTAAGGTCGAAAGCGAGTTCAACAAGATGATAGCCACCGCAACCACACAGCCAGCGACTGAAAGGAAATAAACATGGTCAAGAAGACTGTAGCACCCAAAACCGTCGAAACGCTGAAACATGACGAGTCCAAGCGTAAAAACATTCCGACTGCCGAGCACCAGTCAGTACTCAATAAGGACGAGGTCAGCCCCCGTACGTTGAAGTATCCCCGCAACACCGACCTCGATCCCCAGCTTGTCTGGCGTGGCAAAGATGAGCAGGACTGGAGCGACCTGGTTATCCAGGCTCCGCCCATCTATATTCAGGAAAAAGTGCACCCAAAGGTGCTGATTGATGACCTCTTGAACCAGACAAAGGAAGCCAAGGCACAAACCCCCGGTTTCCAGACCGACCTCTTTGCCGACTTCAACGGCATGCCCGAGGGCGCGGACAAGACCGAGTTCTACGCCCACGACCAGAACTGGTCCAACCGCATGGTCCTCGGCGACTCCCTCCAGGTCATGGCCAGCCTGGCCGAGCGCGAGGGCCTGCGCGGCAAGGTGCAGTGCA
This sequence comes from Dehalococcoidia bacterium, assembly GCA_030648205.1. NCBI lineage: Bacteria > Bacillati > Chloroflexota > Dehalococcoidia > Dehalococcoidia bacterium. The sequence goes on from JAUSIH010000098.1 coordinate 764, forward strand.
TCTACCTCGACCCGCCCTACGGCATCAAGTTCAACAGCAACTTCCAGTGGAGCACCACCAGCCGCGACGTGAAGGACGGCAACGCCGCCCACATTACCCGCGAGCCGGAGCAGGTCAAGGCCTTCCGCGACACCTGGCGCGACGGTATTCACAGCTACCTCACCTACCTCCGCGACCGCCTCACCGTCGCCCGCGACCTTCTGACTGAATCGGGTTCCATCTTCGTGCAGATAAGTACCGAGAATGTTCATCTGGTCCGTGCTCTATTGGACGAGGTACTCCAATCAGACAATTTCCTTGCTGCAATTCGATTTCGACGAGGAGGGTTTCAGACGTCAGCGTTCTTGCCTGAGACCTCTGACTTCGTGCTCTGGTATGCGCGAAGCAAGGACAAGACAAAGTTCCGAAGGCTGTTCCTCCCCACTTCAAGACGCGAAGCATTCCCCGGCCAGACGCTGTTTGCGGAGCGCGACGATGGCACGCAATATGTGGTCTTCCGTGAAGACATTACCGATGCGGTCGCGAAGGTGTTCCGCCATCGGGCAGCCTATAGCGCGACCGGATCAGACAGTTCTCGGTTTCCTTTCCGCTATCAAGGGCGAGACTTCCTGCCATCTGCTAAGCGTGGGTGGTCAACGAACGATGCCGGTATGATGCGCGCTAGCCGTGCAAACCGCCTGATGGTTGTTGGAAACACGCTGGAAAGAAAAATGTATTGGGAAGATAGTCCATTTGCATCCCTATCCACCGATTGGTTAGACACGGTTTCGAGCGGATTCGGCGACGAAAAGATGTATGTCGTGCAGACACAAGCGTCTGTCATTCAACGCTGTCTCCTCATGGCCACCGACCCTGGCGACCTCGTTCTCGATCCGACCTGCGGTTCCGGCACTACCGCCACCGTTGCCGAGCAATGGGGCCGCCGCTGGATCACGATTGACACCTCGCGCGTAGCCTTGGCGTTGGCCCGTGCCCGCATCATGGGCGCGCGCTACCCGTTTTACCTGCTGGCCGATTCCCGCGAAGGCCAGATCAAGGAAGCCGAAGTCACCCGCACCGCGCCGAGTTCGCATCCCGTTCAGGGGAACATCCGCCACGGCTTCGTTTATGAGCGGGTGCCCCACATCACACTCAAATCCATCGCCAACAACACGGAGATCGATGTCATCTGGGACACGTGGCAGGCGAAGTTGGAGCCGTTGCGCGAGTCGCTGAACGCCGCGCTCAAAAAGACCTGGCAGGAGTGGGAGATTCCGCGCGAGGCCAACGCCAAGTGGTCTGACGCGGCGAAGAAGCTGCATGCTGAGTGGTGGCAGGCCCGCATCGCCCGGCAGCAGGAGATAGACAAGTCCATCGCCGCCAAGGCGGAGTTTGAATACCTCTACGACAAGCCCTACGACGACAAGAAGAAGGTCCGCGTGGCCGGCCCCTTCACCGTGGAGAGCCTCAGCCCGCACCGCGTGCTCGGCGTGGACGAGAACGATGAGTTGATTGACCCGCTGAAGGTTAAGGAAGGCAGCAGCGAATACGGCGCCAAACAATCATTCCCTCAGATGATTCTGGAGAACCTCAAGACCGCCGGCGTGCAGCAGGCGCACAAAGAGGATCGGATCACCTTCACCGCCCTCATCCCCTGGCCCGGTGACCTGGTGTGCGCCGAAGGCCGCTACCTGGAAGGCGAGACCGAGAAGCGCGCCGCCATCTTCATCGGCCCAGAGTTCGGCACCGTCCAGCGCGCCGACCTCGTCGCTGCCGCCCGAGAGGCGGGCGATGCCGGGTTCGATGTGCTGATCGCCTGCGCCTTCAACTACGATGCGCACGCTACGGAGTTCAGCAAGCTGGGCCGCATCCCCGTGCTCAAGGCCCGCATGAACGCCGACCTCCACATGGCCGAGGACCTGAAGAACACGGGCAAAGGGAACCTGTTCATCATCTTCGGCGAGCCTGACATCACCCTCCTGCCGGAGAAGGACGGCAAGCTCCGCGTGAAGGTGAACGGCGTGGACGTGTTCAAGCCCCAGACCGGCGAAGTCATCAGCGACGGCGCCGACGGCATTGCCTGCTGGTTCATCGACACCGACTACAACGAAGAAAGCTTCTTCGTCCGCCACGCCTACTTCCTCGGCGCCAACGACCCCTACAGCGCCCTCAAGACAACGCTCAAAGCCGAAATCAACCCCGAAGCCTGGGCCACGCTGAACAGCGACACGTCACGCCCGTTCGAAAAACCAAAGTCGGGGCGGATAGCGGTCAAGGTTATCAACCACCTTGGGGATGAGGTAATGAAAGTGTTCAAGGTATGAACCAGGGCGGGGCGCACTGGGTCGGGGCTGATCCTGGCGGCGAAGGCAACTTCGGCATCGCCATCATGCACACGCTCGGCGGCTGACCCCGCGCCCCTCTCCCCAGGGGGAGCGGTTGCAACAGGGGGAGGGGGGTTAAGGAGATGACACGACACCGGCCCGTCATCGCTCGCTCTGTCCCCTTTAGGGGACAGAAGTTGCGGCGCAACACGTTGCGTGACCGTTGCGTTTGCGGACGAGTTCATGGAGAACGGCGAGGGTTTCTACGTCGCCCTGTCCGAGTTGTCCGAGGCAAGGAGTCCCCAGCGCCCGATGCGCTGGCCTTCCTGAATGTTCACGAAGCGGCCTCGATGACGGCCAAGGACCGTCCGCACGTGGTTCGGCGGAAGGCCCGCCGCAGCGCTGATCTCGGCCACGGTCAACGCCCCCAAGCGGAGGGCCTCGGAGATTCGGTCGGCTTGTGTCATCCCCGCGTCTCGCTCATGCGCCCATCTCCCCGTCCTGTGCTACGCACAGGAGCTTCCAGCCTTGTGCTCTGGCGTGGTCGGCGGTTTGCCGTCACGTTTCGCTAGCTAAACAAAAAACTAGCTGGGGCGTGGTGATGTCACACATCGGCCCGTGGCGCTCCCGCTCAGAACCCGCCTTTGAAACAGCGGCCTCGGCCCCGTGGTGACGGCCTCGACGGGGGCGGGCCAGGGCGATGTTGACGGCGCGGGAATCGGGATCGCCCGCGTCCGCGATGCGCCGGACGGCTTGTTCTGGGAGTCGCCGCTGACTGGGCCGGAAGCCCCATGCGAAGCGCAGGACACGGTCCCGCTTCAGCTCGCCGATGATGTACGAAACTTCGCCGTCTTCAAGGTAGCCGCCCCAGCCTGGCTCCAGAAGTCGTGTGTCGTGGTCCGCGTGCATCGCTCAGCCCTCCCACGGCGCAGACCCCAGGCACGGGACGCCCTGGCACGCAGTACACAGGCGTCTACTGATTCCGCACCGGACGGCTGCGATCTCGCCGCGCTTGAGCCGCTGGCCCAGGGCGAGCATGGCCTCCAGAGCGTCCGCAAGAGACGGGGGAGCCGCCTGGGAAACGCCCGTCGCTCCGGCCCGGAGATGGGCCAGTACCTCGGCTTTGTGCTGGCGCAGGACAGCCAGCATCTCCCCTGGCAGGGGAGCCGGAGCGCGCACCCGCAAAGTGTCGCCTTCGACGCGGAAGGTCGCCCCAAGCTTCTGACACTCCGCCAGGACAGCCAGAGCCTCGCTCATAAGGCCGCCTCCCAAACATCGCCCCCGCCCGCGTCCCCCGCCCCTTTTGCCGTAACAGGCGTAACATCGTATCTGTGTTGTATCTGAACGTTACCCGTAACATCAGCTTGGGGGCCTGTATCTGTGTTACGGCTAGCCGTCTGAATCTGAGCCGTATCTAATGTTACGGGTGTTACGGGTAAAACGCCGGGGAGCGTGAGCGTGTACCGTTCCCAAGCCTCGGCAAAGACCGCCCGCTCGTAGCCCTTGAAAGTTACTTTTTCCGCGCGAAGAGTCTTTGGTGTGATGCCGAAGGGCTTCAAAAGGCGGGCCAACTTTGAGGCGTCCAGAGGGCGTCGGTCAAGATCGGCCCACGGACTCTCTTCGATGGCAAGCAGGCCCCGCACAATTTCCACCGATGGGAGTCTCTCAACGCCTTGGGCATTGAAAAGGCCCTTTATGTCCCCCAGTAGGCGCACGCCTAGACTTGCATCCTCTCGCTCGCCCGCTCCGGACAGAGCGAGCGCAGCCTGGCGCGCTCGGCGAGGCCAATCGCCCCCCGCAGCGTCCGCAAGGGCCAGCAAAGGCTCCCAGCAGTCCTGCGCCCTGTCATCGAGCTCCGGCGGCAGAGAGGGCCGCGCGTCTCGCAGGTTAGTAAGGCTCGCTGCCCATGCTGCAACGTGCTCTTTGAGAGCGTCCGCCTCTGGCAACACGTCGCGGCGCCGGAACCGCTCCACCGGCTCACTGGCGGTACGGCGCTTCAACACGATGAGAATGGCACGGTCCGCGACCGTGTCGGGCAACTTGCCGATACCAGCGATGGCCTTCGGGCAGAAGGTCGGAAAATCATGGAAGGTGAGGCCAGCCCCTACGCCTACACACAAACTCGCCACTCCGCCGCGCCTATGGCCCGTGTTGAGGACGCCCCGGAGCGCTTCGGCATATTCTTTGTCGGATGCGAAAGCAGCGTCCGACTCGTCCAGCAGCAAAGTAGGCTTATCCCGTTCGATCTTCCGATAGAGCACGGCTGGGGACACGCGCCCGGTCAGCCAGTGGCGGGCTGTCAGCAAGTCCAGCGCCTCCAGCAGGCGAGTCTTGCCGCTTCGTTTCTCCGGAGACGTGATGCTGAGATAGGGCGTCGCGTCCGCTTGCTCAAAAGCGTGCGTATGCGCAACCCAAAGGGCGATAGCCTCCGCTTGCTCCTGGCGCAAGACGACGAAGCGCCGGACGAATGCGACAAGCTCATACAGAATGGCCGCTCCGTCCACGGGTTGCGTCGGCGGGGTGAGGCCACTTGCCGCCGGAGGCTGGCCGTCTGCTTGGGCCGTATCCGCATCCCCATCCTGCGCGGCAGGCGTCCACTCCGGCGCATCTTTCATAAGCGCCTCCAGCGCCTCCCGCGTCCCGCCCGCCGCTAGCCAGTCGCTCGCGTCCTTCACGCCATCGCCTGGCAGCTCTAAGACCTTGACGCTGGCCACGAATCCGTAGAGCAACCCCGCGACTTGCTGCCCGTGCGCGCGCCCTGCCTTATCCTTATCCACGATGACAATGACGTGACGGCCTTTCAGCGGTTCGCGCAAGTCTTCTGTGAACTTGCCCACGCCGCCGCTGTTGCACGTCGCGCAGAGGCCCAGGTGGGTCGAGAGGTTGTCAACGTCCTTTTCCCCCTCAGCGATGAAAACAGGGGCGTCAGTGGGCATTGTGGCAAGCTCCGGCAGACGATAAAGGACACGCCGCACGCCGTCGAGGTTCCAAAGCCACCCGCCTGCCCCGTCCGGCCTGCGCTGTCGGAAATCCTTCGGCATATAGCGCACGACTTGATAGAGCAGGTTCCCTTGTTCGTCCTTGTAACCGTATGTGGCAACCTCGCGCGGCTTTGTCATAGGCTCTTTCCCGTTTCTGGCCCACAAGTCCTTTTCGCGGAGGGCGGCTATCACCTTGTCCTGGGGACATCCCGCCTGGCAGTGGACCAGCACGCGCCCGCCTTCGCCTTCACCAATAGATAGAGAAGGGTTGTGGTCGTCGTGCGCCGGGCAATGGACATTGCCGCGCTCCCTGGCGCACGGGCAGCCCGAACGCCCGCAATGGAGACCCGCCCGGATCGTCGCGGCGTCGCTATCGGGCATCATGTTGCTCACCGCTGGACGCACCCTGGCGCTCGGCGTTATCCGCAGCGTTTGGCGCCTGCCCACACCGCCGCAGCGCCAGGCGCGCCAACACGCCGCTAAGAAAGCAAACCAGACTAGCCACGGCTCTCCCGCTCGGCAGGGCGCAGCAGCCCCGCCAAGTCCTCCTCCGCAATGCGGAAGTGTCCGCCGGGCAGCTTCACAGCCTTGAGCCTGCCCGTGGCGATCAGGCGCCGGATGGTCTCCCGTCCACAGCCGAGCCGTTCGGAAACCTCGCTCACCCTCAGCAACCTCATGACGCCCCCTTGACGAATGTGCTAAAATATGGATATCAGCCTCGAAGCTGACAGTTATCAGCGTAACACACAGCTATCGTAGACAGTATATTAGAGCGATTATCACACTAGGCCAATCGGCCTTAGGCAAGAATTATAGGGAGGACTACATGGGTAAGATGGCTAGCCTCTCGCAAAAGTCCCGCGACCTGATCATGAGCTACGCCTTGCAGAGGTTCCCCCAGATGGCGGTCCGGCTGGTAGCTAATATGCTGAAGTCCCAGGTAGACCAAATCGAAGGGCGCTCTGTTGACAGGGATACAATTGCGAAGTGGATAGGGACGTACCGGAAGGCCCTGACGGAGGAAGATAAACAGGAGTGGAGCCTGGGTGTCGGAGAAGCGAAGAGCATCCCGCCGGAGGCGGTCCCTACGCTCCTGGAGATATGGCGCTGCTGCTTCATCACGGATACTCCCTTCACGATGCGGCAGGCCCGCTGGGCCGCCTATCTGTGGAAGGCGGTTCCGCAACAGAGTCCCTTGGCAATTTACAGCCGTGCGTGCAATTACGCGCTACGGGAGCAAATTGCCCCACTCTCAGGGGGGAATAGGAGGAATAAGGAAGAGCAACTGATGGGGACACATGACCTGGATGCCAGCCTGTTGTATATGGTGGTCCGGTACGACATCCCGTTCGCGTGGCGTGACCCAGAAGTGTCCGTTGCCCGGATTCTAGGAGTGATTCCCCAGCTACGAACTGACATCCCTAGCGAACTCAAGCAGGAAGAGGACCGGAGATGGCGCATGCGGGGGGCAGGTCACCCCGTTTTTGGCGCGCAGACAGAGGCACTTCTAGGCATAGACCCAGGCACGCGATTGGCATATCTGGCCCAAGAAGCATGCATGCTCAGATATGAGGGGGGCCAAAAGGTAAAGTACCCTCCGGCACTGAAGGGAAGGCTGGTGGCCGCCGACAACCTCTACACCCTGGTACTTACACGGATAGGCAAAACCGAGAAGTGGGAAAAAATGTCGCAAGAGGAACGGCGCGAAGCCGCTGTCAGACTGGCAAAAGCAGCGTTGGCGTACATCACACTGACAGAACGTAGCCGGCAGTCTTTTCAGTGGCACTTGCCTCAAACAAGGCGGCTCCTGGACAGTCTCGCCGAGTTTGGGCTGAATCCCCTTCTAAGGGACGCGCAACCTGCAATCAGGAGGTAACGCAATGCTTTTACACGCACCCGCACCTGCACACACGACGACGGCTGGGTCCCTGGTACGGGCCGCCACCTACTGCCGCGTCTCCACGGACCGCCAGGCCCAGGAAGGCGTCTCCCTGGACGTTCAACGCGACGCCTGCCGCGAGTTCGCCCAGGCTCAGGGATGGCCCCTGGCCCAGGAGTACGTGGACGACGAAAGCTCCTACGCCCCACGGGCCTCCTACCAGCAAATGATCCGCGACGCCCTGGAAGGGGGATTCGGGAAGGTTGTCGTCTATGACTTCAGCCGCTTCGGACGCGACATCGCCCAGTCCACGCCGGACATCGCGCGCCTGGAGAAGCTGGGCGTTCAGGTTGTCGCCGTCTCCTCACCCCATGCTGGCCGCCTGGAGCGCAACATCTATTTCACGCTGGCGGACTACTACTCTTACGAGCTTAGCCGCAAGGTGAAGCCGTCCCACATCAAGCGCGTCCAGGACGGCCTCTGGGTCTCCCGTCCGCCAGTGGGCTATAACCTCGAACCAGTCGGGCCCGTGGGGAGGAACGGCAAGGCCCCCAAGCGCCTTGTTCCCGACCCTGAGATGGCCCCCCAGGTGGAGCGCCTGTTCCGCCTCTTCGCCGCCGGGGGATACTCTCTCAATGCCCTGGCCCGCGAAGCCGACGCTATGGGCCTGAGAAGCCACACGGGGCACCCTCTGGCGCGCTCGGCCATCGCTTCCCTCTTGCGCAACCCCGCTTACATCGGCCAGGTGGTCTACAATCGGCGCTCCCTGAGCAAGTTCGAAAAGCGCGGCAAGAGACCCCCGACGGAGTGGGTCACGGCCCCGGGCCAGCACAAGCCCCTGGTAGAACGCGAGGTATTTGAGACAGTCGGCGAGCTACTGGCCCGCCATCGGAGAGCCTACGGGTGCTTTACTGGCGGGCGGCCTTTGCTCACGGGCGTGTTGTTCTGCGGGGCGTGCGGCAGCAAGATGCTGGGCCGCGTGAAGGGCAGGCCAAGGAAGGGAGAGGGCCAGGCCCGTTACTACTACACGGCTTATCAGTGCTACCGCTACCAGTTGTACCGGGATTGCGCCAACGGCGGATACTACGGCGGCAAGACCCTGGAGGATTGGGCCAGGGGCCAGCTTCGCCGCCTGCCTATCACCGAGGCGGACCGGCGCGCTGCGATGACTGAGGTCCACCGCATCATAAACGGCCAGGCAGGAGACACGGATGCCCAGCGCAAGGCCCTGGAGCAAGAACGCGACGCTCACCTGGCCGAATTGAAGGCCCTGTCCTGGCGGCTCGTCCGCGACGAGATACCCGCGTCCGTCTACGCCGAGATGCGGAAGGAGAAAGAGGCCGCCGTTCAGGACATCGAGCGGCGGATCGCCGAGCTATCCCGCGCCGAGAGCCTGGACGACCAGGCGAGTGAGGCCCTGGCTTTCCTGGCAAATGTCAACTGGGATGACTTCGATGCCCAGGCATGGAAAGAAGCGCTGGCCGTACTTGTGGAGCGCGTTGTCGTGGAAGGTCGGGGAAGCTACCGCATCGAGTGGCGCCCTGGCGTTGCCGAACTGCTAGGCGACCCCAATCCGTCCGCATGAAGCTGAGTATGGTCAAACTGTCCTGCTAGTGTCCTCGAACTTGTACGCCACCGCCTTCGCCTTGAGCTGGACGATGGCCGCCTCCAGGTCCTGGATGTTGGAGCGGGTGCGGGCCAGGAACGCGTCCACGTCCGCGTCGCCGCCGAGGATTTTGAGCGTGGCGGTGACCTGCGTGAACGTGGGCGTGGACTCGGCCCAGGTGTCGCCCACGTCGTAGAAGCCCGCCGTCGCCGCGGCGTTCTCCTGGTTGTAGGTCAGCCCGTTGCCGACCACCTCCACGAACGGGAGCAGTTGCAGGATGGGGCTTTCCTGGACGATAGTCTCCATGACGCCCGCGAGCAGGGTGTCGTTGCTGAGCTTGGATGCCTCCGCAAGGGTCAGGGCCATGGCGCACCTCCTCGTGTGAACTCGGTTGCTGAACGCCAGAGTAGAACATCCGTTTTGCTCTGGTCAACGAGGAGGTGTCGCGAGAGTAATATAATGGGGCTGTTTGTAAACAGGAATTTCGCAGAGCGTGCTGTGGGGGTGTTGAAAAATGTCGCTTCCAGGATTGCCTCCACTGAAGACTGCGCAAAAAGATGCTGCGCGTTTGCTTGTCACGCAAATCGATGAAGGCAACACGCTAGTTTCCAGATTGCGTCGTCTACGGGAAAGTTACGAAGAAGCGCAATTCGAAGACGCCAAGAATGACTACAAAGAGTGGGATTCTCTTAACATCCAATTACTGAAAAAGCTGTTTGATGATAAGAACCTCATCGCGGACTACAAAGCGGAAAGGAAAGGCTCAGCGATACCCTACGTGTTCGCCAATCAATACGTGGATGAAATTTGGGGGAGCGTCAAAGGACAGGTTCGTTATTTAGGCTATATAAAGAAGTGCTTGGCCCTGATTGAGGATGTAGTAGAACAGCCCCTCGCAAAAAGTGAGAAGCAAGACAAGCCGGTAGGAAACTCGGTTTTTGTGGTACACGGCCACGACGAGGTAGTTAAACTGAAAGTAGTTAGCTTCTTGAAGAGTATAGGACTTGAGCCGACTATTCTTCATGAAAAGCCTAATCAAAGCAGAACCATCATAGAGAAGTTCGAGGACTACTCGGATGTTTCGTATGCTGTGATTTTGCTTACTCCGGATGATACCGGGGGCTCCCAAGGGAAGGCTCATCAACCTAGAGCGCGGCAAAACGTGATTTTTGAAATGGGTTTCTTTTTCGGAAAGCTCGGAAGAGGCCGAGTATGCGCGTTGCGCAAGGGCGAGACGGAAAAGCCGACAGACATGGATGGTATCCTGTATATACCATTTGATGATAATGATGGGTGGCAGATGAAATTAGCAAAAGACCTCAAGGCTGCTAAGTTGCCGATTGACCCTAGCAAACTTCTTGGCGAACTAGGTTAATCAACCTGCGCAGAACGGGCAACTCCCCCTTTATCGGGACTCTTTGCCGTGCTTGTCGTTCTCGGCTGAATTATCGTCCAATGTAATTTGCAGGCGGGGAGCCTAGCGTTTCCCGAACTGCCCTCTCCCCTTGCCCTTGCCGCGCGCGACCTCGCATAATGTCCGCGGACTACGCAGCGCGGGAGGTCGCCCATGCCAGAGCTTCTTGTTGACGGCGTCGGCATCTTGTTTTGACACTTTTCGGTGCTGAGTGTATCCTTTCTTCGCCGGAATCGTTTTTGGAGACAACGTACGGGAGGAAAGCGCGGTTCCGGAGAATGGGAGGAGACCATGTACGGCACCATTGCGCGGCTGCGCCTCCGGGTCGGCCAGGAGAAGGCCCTCGTCGCCGAAATGGCGGAGTGGAACAAGACCAGGAAGCCCAAGGTCAAAGGCGTCGTGGCCGGCTATCTGTTCAAGCCGGACGACAAGGCGGGGGAGCTGATCATGGTGGCGGTGTTCAAGGACAAGAAGTCCTATCGGGCCAACGCGGAGGACCCGCAGCAGGACAAGTGGTACCAGCGGTTTCGGAAGCTTCTGAAGGCCGATCCCAAGTGGGAGGACGGGGAGTTCATCGAGGGCTAGCCCTCCGAGCGCTTTCGTTCAGGCCGTGCAGTGAGGGCTGCCCCACCGGTGGGGCAGCCCTCCGCTCGTTGCGTGTACCCAGCAGTGTCTCAGTTTGACATGGTATTGATGGGGGCTTTATCCGTCACACCGGCGGAAGCCGGTGTCCAGAAACAGGCGAGAGGGAGACGCTCTCTGGATTCCGGCCCCGTATCGGGTACGGGGCAAGCCCTTCGCCGGAATGACAAGGACCTAACTGACACACTACCGCGCTGCCCTCCCCCTTGCCCTCGCCGCGCGCGACCTCGCATAATGTCCGCGGAATACGCAGCGTGAGGACACCTATGCCAGAGCTTCTTGTTGATGGCGTCAGCATCTACTACGAGGTCGCGGGGACCGGCGTCCCGCTCGTGATGACCCACGGCTTCGCCGGGTGCACGCGCATGTGGGACCGCCAGGTCGCCGCCTTCTCCCGCGATTATGCCTTCATCACCTACGACATCCGCGGGCACGGCAGGTCGCAGTCCCCGCACGACCCGTTGCGGTACGGCGTGGACATCGCCGTGAACGACCTCTGCCTGCTCCTGAAGCACCTGGGCGTTGACCGGGCCGTCGTCGGCGGCCACTCCCTCGGCGGCATCCTCTCCCTCTCCTTCTACAAGAGGCATCCCGACATGGTGCGGGCGCTCGTGCTGTGCGACACGGGGCCGGGCTACCGCACCGAGGAGAAGGCCCGACGCTGGAACGACGGGTGCGCTCGGCAGGGGGATATCCTGGAGACGGGCGGCATGGCGGCCTTCGCCGACAGCAAGTACGCCCCGCCGGAGTCCTATACGCCCCGCGACGTGCTTCTCACCTTCGACCCCGTCGGCTGCGCCAACGTCGTGCGCCGCGTCATGAGCAACCCGCTCGGCGTCATCGAAACGCTCGACGGCGTCGCCGTGCCCACCCTTGTCCTCTGCGGCGAGCGCGACACCGCCTTCCTGGCCGCCGCCGACTACATGCACGAGCACATCAAAGGCTCCGAGAAGGCCATCATCCCGGACGCTGGCCACGCCGCCAACGTGGACCAGCCGGAGGCGTTCAACAAGGCCGTCCTGGACTTCCTGAAACGCAGCGGAGTGGGTGCGCTGGGTCGCCCGGCCAGTCCGCCGCGACTGGGCTTCATCGGCTTCGGCGAGGTGGCCCTGCACATGGCCGCGGGGCTGCACGCGGACGGCGTGACCTCCATATGCGCGTACGCGAAGGGCGCGCGCCACAGGCCGCCCTACTCCGAGACCTTCCGCGCCGGGGCCGAGGCCGCCGGAGTGCGCCTGGTGGACACGTTGCGGGAGCTGGTGGACGACGCCGACGTCATCTTCTCCACGGTCACGGGGCAGGCGGCCCTCCCCGTCGCCCGCGAGGCCGCCGCGCTGGTGAGCGAGCGCCACCTGTTCGTGGACCTGAACAACGCGTCGCCGGAGGTCAAGCGGGAGGCCGCCGCCCTCATCGAGCGCGCGGGCGCGCGGTTCGTGGACGGCATCATCCGCGCGCCGCCGTTGTTCTCCGGGCACCGCATCCCCATTCATATCGCGGGCGGCGCGACCGCCGAGTTGGTGCGCCTGCTGTCCCCCTACGGCATGCAATTCGAGGTCATCTCCTCCCGCGCGGGCGACGCCGCGATGATCAAGGCCCTCGTCGAGGTCGTCTCCAAAGGGGCGCAGGCGCTGTATCTGGAGGCCAACCTCGCCGCCCGAAAGGCGGGCGTGGACCTGAGCAAGTACCTGTCCATCCCGCCGTCGCCGGGCAACGAGGGCGTGGACTTCGCCGTGCCCGACTGGCTGCTCTGCCACGGCGCCATCCACGCCGAGCGCAAGGCGGGCGAGATGCGGCACGTCGCCGCGACGCTGCGCAAGCTGGGCGTGGAGCCGGTCATGGCGGAGGCCGCCGCCTCGCGACTGGAGCGCATCGCCGCGTCCGGCGCACGCGAGAAGTTCGGCGCGCGCCTGCCGGAGGGCGGGCTGACGGAGCTTCTCGATGTCCTCGCGCAGGCCGGGGCCTCCTGAGCCGTCCGACCCGCCGGGGCGTCGGAAGAGAACCATCCGGCGGAATCCGGCGTATTAACGTATGCAATGGCGGGTTGACACGCAAACATGGCGTGTTTACAATGCGCGTCTCAGCACGCTATCCTTAATAAAAGGCGGGCGGGCTTGGCGTAGTGCTTCCAACGCCTCGTTACGGAAAGGGTTCGTCTCGAAGCTCCCGCGCGGGGGTGTGCAGAGAGGGCGAAGCCCCTCTGCCGGAGGGTACGGGAGAGCTTGCTCGCAGCACAGACGCCACGCATTCGTCGAGTAAGGGTGCAGGGAACGCGGTTCCCTGCCGGAGGGTGCGGGAGGTGTCCTCCCGTACCTGTTTCTCTCCTCCCCCGCTCCCTGAGGGAGCGGGGGAGCGAGGGGGTGAGGGTCGTCGGATAGGCCTAATGTAGAGCTTCCAACGCTTCGTTATGGCAGGAGTTCATCTGAAGTCTCCGGCACGGGAGCACTGGGGGTCACCCCCAGTATCCCTTAACCCTCTTCCTTCTCCGAGGAAGGGGAACTAACAGGGTGCAGGAAAAAGGAGTCCAGAGGAGCGAAGCCCCTTTGGCGGGGGTCTGGGGGTATCCCCCAGATATAAATCCTCCCCCTTCCTGGCCAGGAAGGGGGCAGGGGGATGGTCGAAAAGGGTTTTCGCCTTGAGGATGATGACATGAGCAAAGTCCTGGAGAAGCTCGCGCGGCGCGAGGTGGCGTTCGGGTGCATTGACAGCATCTGCTCCCCCGCGCTCACCGAGGTGCTGGGCGCGGCGGGCATGGACATGGCCTGCGCGGACATGATGTTCCGCCCCACCTCCTGGGATACGTTCCAGGCCATCGTCCGGTCGGCGCAGGTCTTCGGCATTGACCCGTTCGTCCGCCTGAAGGCCTACCCCTGGGCGGGCGCGTCCGACCACCGCCTCGCCGTGGACGCCGCCCTCGCCTACAGCCTCGGCGCGGTGGGCGTCGCGTTCTCGTGCGCCACCGTGGAGGACGTGGAGCGCGTCGTGGAGGTCTCGCAGGACTGGCACCAGGACATCCACATCCATCCGTTCGAGAAGTGGGAGTACGCGAGCTACAAGTCGAAGGTGGCCTCCCAGCGCGTGGTCATGCCTCTCATCGAGGACGCGCAGGCGCTGAAGAACCTCGACAAGATACTGGCGGTGAAGGGCGTACACGTGGTCTTCCTCGCCCTGTCGGACATCTCGCGCATGGTGGGCCATCCCTTCGACTTCGGCCATCCCAAGGTGTGGGAGGTCGTTGACCGCGCGGTGGAGAGCGCCGCGAAGAACAACGTCGCCATCGCCGCGAACGTGGGGTACGAGTTCAGCAAAGGCCCGGAGATGATGGCGGAGCGCGTGAGCGCCATGGCGGCCCGGGGCGTCCGCGTGGTCATGCTGCAGAACTCCGGCTTCCTCATTCAGAAGCTATACCGCTACGTGCTGGACACCGTCGGCGCGGGCCTGCCCCCGGCCCTTCCACGGAAGGGCGCGAAGACGGGCAAGCCGCGCAAACGCGCGCCGCGCCGCCAGTAAGCAAGGAGAGTCCACCGGACAGGTGGATCAGCAGCCAGTAACAGTAAGGGGAGGGAATATATGGCAGTCAGACACGCTCGTCACCGGAAATGG